>JAEWEJ010000388.1 GCA_023389455.1 Actinomycetes bacterium
GCCCTTCCCTCCCCGGCCGGGGCGCGCGGGCCGTCGCGCGTCGTGGTCCGGCGTGCGGTGGGCGGGTGCCCCGCGCCGGCCGGACGGCGCGTCCGGGTCGCCCGGTCCGTCCCGGTTCGGGGGCGGCGGTGTGCGGGGGCGTGCTGTGGTTGACGTCACGTGCCCGGGTCCGGTAGACCTTGGGCCGGCGCCACAACGGCGTGACGCCGACGCAGGACACGGGTCCGGTTCCTCGGTAGGCCGAGGCCCGACGTGCTCGCCGGTCGCATCGCGACGGCGGCGAGCACGTGCGAGGTGGGAGCGCGACCACCGTGCCAGACCACCCACGGCCCCGCTCGTCGGGTCGGGCTCGACGTGCACGAGGCCCGGACGCAGCGTCCGGGCCCCGCGCGTACCGGGTGCTTCGCCGTCAGCGTCCCAGCATGTCGATGGCCGCGACCTCGTCCGCGGTCAGGGTGAACCCCAGCGCGCCGAGGTTCTCCTCGATGCGTTCGCGCCGCACGGACTTGGGGATGACGACGACGTCGTGCTCGACGTGCCAGCGCAGCACGACCTGGGCGGGCGTGACGCCGTGCGCGCGGGCCGCAGCGACGATCGGCTCGGCGTCCAGGTCCGTGCGCTTGAGCGGGCTGTACCCCTCCACGACCACACCGCGCTCGCGGTGCGCCGCGAGCAGCGCCGGGTCGTGGTCGACCGGGGAGTAGGGGATCTGGTTGACGGCCGGGGCCTCGCCCGTCGCCGCGATCAGCTCGTCGATCTGCGCGATCGAGTAGTTCGAGACGCCGATCGATCGCACGAGGCCTTCGTCGCGCGCCTCGCGGAACCGCTGCCAGACGTCCGGGCGGGCCTCCTTGCCCGGCGGCCAGTGGATCAGCCACAGGTCCAGGTGGTCGGTCGTGAGCGCCACGAGGGACTCGGTGAGCGTCTGGCGCTCGCGGCCCGCGTGGTCCGGGGGCAGCTTCGACGTCAGGAAGACGTCGTCGCGGTCGATGCCGCGCGTGGTGAGCGCGCGGCCGACCTGGGCCTCGTTGCCGTAGCCGGTCGCGGTGTCGACGTGGCGGTAGCCGAGCTGCAGGGCGGTGCTGACGGCGAGCTCCGCGTCGGAGCCCTCCGACTGCCACGTGCCGAGGCCCAGGACGGGGATGCGCCCGCCGGGCAGGGACAGGGTGGGGGTGGTGGTGTCAGGCATGCTCCATCCTTGCCCACCGCGTGCGTCATCGCAGGTCGGGGGGCTCCGGCGCGAGCGCCTTCTCGAGGGTGAGCAGCAGGCGCGTGACCACGGCATGACGGTCGGCGCGGGCGGTGCTCACCGCGGACCACGCGAGGTACAGGGCGGACCACACGACGCCCAGGGTCCACTCGGCGTCGAACCGGGGGTCGATGGAGCCGTCCCGCAGGCCACGCGCGTACAGGGCGCCCAGGGCGGCGTCGTTCGTCGGGTCCTGCGCCCAGGATTCCTCGGGGACGATGCCCGTGAACAGCACGGTCAGCAGGTCGCCCAGCTCGAGGTACTCCTGCGCGACGCGCAGCAGCGCGTCGAGCGCAGTGCCGTCGTCGAGCCGTGCCCGTGCGTGGGCGGCGGTGAGGCTGCCGGCGGCGTGGGCGCCGACGGCGGTGAGCAGGGCGTCGCGCTCCGGGAAGTAGCGGTGCAGCGTGGTCCGGCCGACCTCGGCCAGCTCGGCGACCCGACCCAGCGAGGCCGTGGGGTCCTCGGCGAGCGCGCGGACGGCGGCGTCGAGGATCGCCTGCCGGGTCCGGGCGCGGGGACCGGTCGCGGGGGGAGGTGCCTGGTTCGCCACGAGCGAACGGTACACCGAGCAATCGGAGCGGTAACCTATTGACCATAGTGGAACAGAGGTGCTCCACTCGCAGGATGGTCGCCGCACCGTCACAGCCCGAGACACCTGCCGCAGCCGAGCCGGATGGGCGCCGCCGGCTGCGCATCCTGCTCGACCTGGTCCGGCCGCACCGCCGCACTCTCGGCGTGGGCCTCCTGCTCGGCCTGGCCGGAACCGGGCTGTCCCTCGCCACCCCCATGGTCACCAAGTGGGTGCTCGACACCCTCGGCACGGGGGAGTCGCTGGCGCGGCCCGTCGGGTGGCTGCTCGCGCTCTTCGTCGTCGGGTCGGTGGTCGGCTATGTGCAGTGGGTGCTCATGGGGACGCTGGCCGAGCGGATCGTCCTCGACGCGCGCGAGTCGCTCGTGCGCCGCTACCTGCGGGCCACGGTCGCCGCGGTCACGGGCCGCCCCACCGGTGAGCTCGTCACGCGCGTCACGTCGGACACCGTGCTGCTGCGCGAGGCGACGTCGTCCAGCATCGTCGGGCTGGTCAACGGGGCCGTGGCGCTCGTCGGCACCCTCGTCCTCATGGGCGTGCTCGACCGCGTGCTGCTGGGCACGACCATCGCCGCGATCGTGGTCGTCGGTGCGCTCATGGCCGTCCTCCTGCCGGGCATCGGCGCGGCCGAGCGGGCCTCGCAGGAGGCCCTGGGCACGCTCGGCGGCACGCTGGAGGGGTCGCTGCGCGCCGTCCGCACGGTCAAGTCCAGCCGCGCGGAGGACCGCCAGGCGGCCACCGTTCTCGGCGCCGCCCGCGAGGCGCGCGACCACGCGGTGCGCGCCGTGCGGACCGCCGCGGTCGCGTGGAGCGTCTCGTGGGGCGGGATCCAGCTCGCCATCATCGTCATCCTCGGGCTCGGCGCGTGGCGCGTCGGCCAGGGCGAGCTCGCCGTCTCCAGCCTCGTGGCGTTCCTGCTCTACGCCTTCAACATCGTCGGGCCGATCACCGACCTCACGCAGTCCCTCACGCAGCTGCAGTCCGGGATCGCGGCGGCGGGTCGGATCAGCGAGGTCGCCGCGATGGACGTGGAACCCCAGGCGGCGACCGCGCCGTCGGTCGCGCGACCGACGTCCGCCGGCGGACCCGACGACGTCCCCGTCATCGAGCTGCGCGATGTCACCGCCGCCTACGGTCCCGGCCTGCCGCCGGCGGTGCGCGAGCTGTCGCTGACGGTCCCGCGGCACGGGCACACGGCGCTCGTCGGGCCGTCCGGCGCGGGCAAGACGACCGTGTTCTCGCTGCTGCTGCGGTTCCTGGAGCCCCAGGCGGGGCAGGTGCTGCTCGACGGGCGGCCGTACGCCGGCTGGAGCCACGCCGACGTGCGCTCCCGCTTCGCGTACGTCGAGCAGGAGACGCCCGTCGTGCCCGGCACGATCCGGGACAACCTGCTGTTCAGCAACCCCGCCGCGACCGACGAGGAGCTGCGCCGCGCGCTCGCGGCGGTGCGGCTCGACGGCGCCTTCGACGCGCTGCCGGACGGCCTGGACACCCGGCTGACCGAGACGTCGGTGTCCGGCGGCCAGCGGCAGCGCATCGCCCTGGCACGCGCGCTGCTGTGCCGGCCGCAGGTGATGCTGCTCGACGAGGCCACCGCGCAGGTCGACGGCCTGACGGAGGCCGCGGTGCACGACGCGATCCGCGTGCTGTCCACCACCGGTGCGGTCGTCACGGTCGCGCACCGGCTGTCGACGGTCGTCGACGCGGACACGATCCTCGTCCTGGAGGACGGGACGGTCCGCGCCCGGGGCACGCACGCCGAGCTCCTCGCGTCCGACGAGCTCTACCGGGACCTCGTGGAGGCCTTGCGGATCTCCGACGTCCCCGCGGACGCCGACGCCGGGTGACGCCGCCGGACGTCAGCCGGACCCCGCCGGCGCGTCGGGGCCCAGGTGGGGGTGACGTCGGCGCAGCACGTCGGGTGCCGCCCACCACCACGACTCCGCCAGGTGGGCGCGCACCAGGTCGGCGTCGGCGGCCCGCAGGTCGACGAGCACGAGGTCCGTGCCGCGGTGGTGGTCGGTCGTGGAGTACACGTCCGGCTCCTGCGCCGCCAGCGCCCGCCGCTCGCCGTCGTCCTCGACGTGCACCGTCAGGCGGTGCGCGTCCCACATGCGGGCGACCAGCCGGCGGTGGAACCACGCGGGCTCGCCCCAGCTCGACCGCTCGGTGACGTCCGGCAGCGCCAGCGCCAGCCGCCGTGCGTCGTCGACGTCCATCCCGCCATGGTGCCGCGCGCCGTCCCGCGGCGCGCGGCACCGGCGGGTCTCACTCCTCGGAGCCGGGGCCCGTCCGGCCGGGCCCGGCCGTCAGCCGGTCGCCGGGGTGGCCCGTCAGGCCCAGCTCGTCGGCCAGGAACAGGAAGGCCCGGGCATACGGCTGGTCGGCGATCTCGGTGCGCACGCGGTCCCAGTCGATCTGCTCGCGCAGCGCGCGGGCCATCGGCAGCAGCCACGTGAAGTCGCAGTAGTGCTCGCCGAGCACGCGCATCTTGGCGGAGATGATGTCGGTGGCCGGGAGCACCGGCATGCGCACGGCCAGCACCTCGAGCTGGTCGGCGTGCGCCAGCTGCTCGTGGGTCACCGGGTCGCCGACCATCCGGAAGATCACGTCGACCAGCTGCCCGTGGTGGTACGCCTTGAACAGCCAGTTCTCCGCGGGCTGCTGGACGTCCAGGCCCGCGGCCGCGAGGGCCGCGCGCGCGGCGTCGACGTCCTCCTCCGCGACCGCGAAGTCGGCGTCGTGGCTCGGCTCGGGCGCGCCGCGCGCCCAGGCGGCGTACCCGCCGACGAGCGCGAACGGGATGCCGGCGTCGAGCAGCGCGACGGCCGTGCGGCGCAGGCCGTCCTGCAG
>JAEWEJ010000306.1 GCA_023389455.1 Actinomycetes bacterium
CGCCAGGGGTGCCGGACGCGGCCGCGCGAGATCCCCCCGCGGGTGGACGCGCGGACCCGCTGCAGGCAGGGTGGGACCCGTGCTCGTCGCCTTCTCCGTCGCCCCGCTCGGTGCGGGCGAGTCCGTCTCCCACGCCGTCGCCGACGCCGTCCGGATCGTCCGCGACTCCGGGCTGCCGCACCGCACCGACGCCATGTTCACGACCCTCGAGGGCGAGTGGGACGAGGTGATGGACGTGGTGCGGCGGGCCACCGAGGCCGTCGGCGCGCACGGCCACCGGGTGAGCCTGGTGCTCAAGGCCGACATCCGTCCCGGGCACACGGGCGAGCTCGACGGGAAGGTCGCGCGGGTCGAGGCCCTCCTCGACGACTGACGGGCCCGCGCGTCGGCTCACCGGTGCCGGCGCAGCACCGCCCCCACGGCCAGCGCGACGACGCCGACCACCACCGCGCCGAGCCCGGACGTGACCGCCACGCCGTGGCCGAACGCGTCGCGGGCGGACGTCAGCACCTGCTCGGCCACCGCGGGCGGCAGACCGTCCGCGAGACCGACCGCGCCGCCGAGCGTCTGGTCGGCGGCCGCCCGCTGCGCGTCCGTCAGGCCCGCGGGCAGCACGAGGTCGGCGCGGTACACGGCGGCGAGCACGGACCCCAGCACGGCGACGCCGAGCGACGCCCCGAGCTCGTACGCCGTCTCGGAGATCCCCGAGGCGGCGCCGGCGCGCTGGGGCGGCACGGAGCCGAGGATGGCGTCGTTGGTGAGCGTCTCGGCGAGGCCCACCCCGGCGCCCACCAGGGCGAACGCCGCGACGACGACCCCGCTGCGATGGTCGGACCCCAGCGCGGTGCCCAGGGCGTAGCCGGCCACGGCGAGGAGCATGCCGCCGGGCACCAGGACCCACAGGGGCAGCGACCGTGCGAGCCGCACCGCGAGCAGCCCGGCCGCGATCGACGCGACCGCGCCGGGCAGCAGCGCCAGCCCCGCGCGGACCGGGTCGAGCCCGACGACCAGCTGGAGGTGCTGCGACAGGAAGAGCACCAGCCCGGCGATCGCGAAGGACGCCGTGAAGTTCGCACCGACCGACGCCGAGAACACGGGCCGGGCGAACAGCGAGACGTCGAGCAGCGGCGCGTCGAGGCGACGCTGGCGGCGCACGAAGACGACCGCCATGGTGATGCCGACCGCGACCGCGGCCGTGCCGAGCACGTCGACGCCGTGGGAGGCGACGTGCTTGATGCCGAACACGAGGGGCAGCATCGCGACGACCGACAGCACCACGCTGGGCGGGTCGAGCCGGCCCGCGCGGGGGTTGCGCGACTCGGGGAGCAGCAGCGGCGCGGCCACCAGCAGCACCACCACGACGGGCACGTTGACGAGGAAGACCGAGCCCCACGAGAAGTGCTGCAGCAGCCAGCCCCCGACGACCGGCCCCAGCACGCTCCCGCCGGAGAACCCCGAGGCCCAGATCGCGATCGCGAGGCGGCGCTGGCCGGGGTCGAGGAAGACGTTGCGCAGCAGCGACAGGGTGGACGGCATGAGCGTCGCGCCGAAGACCCCCAGGAGCGCACGGGCGGCGACGAGGTGCACCGCGTCGGTCGAGAACGCCGCGAGCAGGGACACGACGCCGAACCCCGCAGCCCCGACGACCAGCAGCAGCCGACGCCCGACGCGGTCGCCGAGCGTGCCCATGGTGACGAGCAGGCCGGCCAGCATGAGCGGGTACACGTCGACGATCCACAGCAGCTGCTCGCCCGTGGGGCGCAGCGCCAGGCTGATCTGCGGCAGCGCGAAGGACAGCACGGTGTTGTCGATCGCGACGACGAGCACGGGGAGCATGAGGACGGCGAGCGCCAGCCACTGCCGCGCACCGGCGCGCGGCACGTCGGGGGTGCCGGCGCCGGGCGCGGGGTCGACGGGTGCGGCGACGGCGTCGGGCCGAGCAGCGTCCGGGGTGGTCGCATCGGGGGTGACGACGGGGTCGAGGGCGTGCGGGGGCACGGTGGGCCTTTCGAGCTCCGCGCTGACCGGGCGGGTCCGGGGACGTGCACGCGCACCGGGTCCACTCCCCGGCGCGGGCCGGCGGCCGGTCGCCCGTACCACCGACGGCTATACCGTCCAGCCGGTACAGTACGTCACCGTCCGGACGGTGCACAAGGACCGCTCCGTCGCTACGCTCGTCGCCCATGGCCACCACGCGCGACCGCATCCTCGACGCGCTGCAGGACGCCCTGATCGAGGACGGGCCCGGCGGGGCGACCCTGGACGCGGTTGCCGAGCGGGCGTCCGTCTCCAAGGGCGGCCTGCTCTACCACTTCCGCAGCAAGGACGAGCTCTACTCCGGCCTGCTCGACCGGCTCGACGCCGGCGCCGCAGCCGCGGACGCCGCCACCCCGGCGGACCCCGACGGCGCGGCGCGCTACTACCTCGACGGCTCGCAGAGCGCCGACGGCCCCGAGGAGCGCACCCTGCTCGCCGCGCTGCGCCTGCTCGGCACCCACCCGCCGGCACGCGCCCGCATGGCGCGGTACCTCGACGCCTGGGCCGATGGCCTGCGCCGCGCCGTGCCGGACCCCGTGCTCGCCCGGCTCGTGCAGCTGGTCGGCGACGGGCTGTTCCTGCACGCCCTGCTGGGCGGCGGTGACCCCGCACTCGACGGGCGCGTCAAGGACGCCGTGCGCGACCTGGTGCGACGGGACTGACCCCCGCGCCCCCGGCCGCGCGCGTCATCTGTCCGACGCCCGACTCCCCAGGTGCGCCGCCAGCAGCTCGGCCAGGTGCACGCCCTGCACGTCCGCGAGCTGGTCGGCCTGCGTGCGGCACGAGTAGCCGTCGGCCAGGTAGACGTCGCCCGGGGCGGCGGCCCGCAGCGCCGGGAGCAGCGCGTTCTCCGCGACGGCCACCGAGACGTCGTAGTGGCCCTTCTCCATGCCGAAGTTGCCGGCGAGCCCGCAGCACCCCGCGAGCGTGGAGAACTGCGCTCCGGCCTCCGTCAGCAGGCGGCGGTCGGCCGTCCACGTCATCACCGAGTAGTGGTGGCAGTGCGGCTGCACGACGGCGGTGACGTCGGACAGGTCCGGCACCTGCCAGCGGTCCCCGGGGCCGACCGGCGCGGGTGCGGTCAGCAGCTCGGCCAGCGTGCGGGTCTCGCGCTGCACGGCCACGGCCCGCGGGTCGTCGGGGAGCAGGTCGACCAGGTCGCTGCGCAGCACGGCCGTGCACGACGGCTCGAGCCCCACGATCGGGATGCCGTTGACCGCGAACGGGCCGAGCACCTCGAGCAGGTGCTCGAGCTGGTGGCGCGCGCCCTCGAGCTGGCCGGTGCTGATCCAGGTCAGCCCGCAGCACGCGTCGTGGTCCGGCACGAGGACCTCGTAGCCCGCGTCGCGCAGGACGGCCACCGCCGCGTGCGCGACCGACGGCGCGAGGGTGTCGCTGAACGAGTCGGTCCACAGCAGCACGGGCGGACGCGGGGTCGAGGTCGACGACGCGTCCGCCGACCCCGAGGCCGGGACCACCGCGTCGGCGTCGGCGGGCAGCGTCACGGTCGCCGCGTCGGCGCGTCCGACGACGCGCACGTCGCCCGACCGCCGCCCGGCCTGCCGTGCCCACGCCCGGAACGGGACGGGTGCGAAGCGCACCATCCGCCGCCGGGTGTCCATGCCGCCCAGCGCCAGCACGGCCTTGGCGACGGGCCGGACGCCCAGCACCGCGTTCGCGACGGCGGCGAGCCCCGGCACGCCCGTGACGAGCCGCGCCCAGCGCGGCAGCCACCCCAGGGCGTAGTGGTTCACCGGGCGCAGCCGGCGGCGGTACGTGCGGTGCAGCACCTCGGCCTTGTACTGCGCCATGTCGACGCCCGCCGGGCAGTCCGACGAGCACGCCTTGCAGCTCAGGCACAGGTCCAGCGCCTCGTGCACCTCGGGCGAGGACCACCCGCGCGAGACCAGGCTGCCGTTGGCCATCTCCTGCAGCACGCGCGCGCGGCCCCGCGTGGAGTCCTTCTCGTCCTTCGTCGCCTGGTACGACGGGCACATGAAGCCGCCGGCCGCGCTGTTGTCGGCGCGGCACTTGCCGACGCCGACGCAGCGGTGGACCGCCGTGGTCATGTCACCCGCGTCGTGCGCGAACGAGAACCCGGTCGTGGCGAGCAGCGGGCGCGCGGCGGGGCGGCGCAGGTCGGCGTCGAGCGGCCGCGGCCGCACCAGCACGCCGGGGTTGAGCAGGTCGCGCGGGTCGAACAGGTCCTTGACCGCGCCGAACAGGTCGATCGTCCGCCGGGAGTACATCACCGGCAGCAGCTCGGAGCGTGCTCGCCCGTCGCCGTGCTCGCCCGACAGGGAGCCGCCGTGGCGCGCGACCAGCTCGGCGGCGTCCTCCATGAACGCGCGCAACGGGTTGCCCGAGCGCGTCATCGGGATGTCCAGCCGCAGGTGGACGCAGCCGTCGCCGAAGTGCCCGTACGCCAGGCCGTCGACGCGGTGGTCGGCCATGAGCGCCTCGAGCTCGCGCAGGTAGGCGCCCAGGCGCTCGGGGGGCACGGCCGAGTCCTCGAAGCCGGGCCACGCCTGCGCGCCGGACGGCGTGCGACCGCCCAGCCCGGCCCCGTCCTCGCGGATCCGCCACATGGCCGCGGCGTCCGGGCCGGGTGGGAAGATCCCGACGGCGTCCGTGCCCGCGTCCGCGGCGAGCGCCCGCGCCGTCGCCAGGGCGTCGTCGAGGGTCGGCCCGCCGACCTCGCACATCAGCCAGCCGCCGCCCGGCGGCAGGTCGGGGACGGCCGCCGCGCCCTTGACCCGGCGCACCACGTCGACCAGGCGCGAGTCCATGCCCTCGATCGCGAGCGGTGCGTGCGCGAGCAGCGCGGGGACGGCGTCGGCCGCCGCCGGCATGTCGGGGTAGCCGAGCACCACGAGCACGGGTGCGGACGGCACCGGCACCAGGCGCACCGTCGCGCCCAGCAGGGTGACGAGCGTGCCCTCCGTGCCGACCAGCATCTTCGCCAGGTCGGTGCCGTTCTCCGGGGTCAGGTGCTCCAGGGAGTACCCGGACACCTGGCGGCGGAACCGGCCGAGCTCCGTGCGGACCACGTCCAGGTGCGCCCGGACCAGCGCGTCCAGCCCGGGCACCGCGTCGAGCGCACCGGTCCCGGCGCCCGCGGTGAACCGGCGTCCCGTGCCGTCGACCACGTCGAGCTCGAGCACGTTGTCCGCGGTGCGCCCGAAGGCGACCGCGCGCGGACCGCACGCGTTGTTGCCGATCATCCCGCCGAGGGTCGCGCGGGCCTGCGTCGACGGGTCGGGGCCGAAGCGCAGGCCGTGCGGCGCGGCCGCGCGCTGCAGGTGGGACATGACCACGCCCGGCTCGACGCGCGCCGTGCGGGCCTCGGGGTCGATCTCGAGGACCCGGTTCACGTGCCGTGAGAAGTCCAGCACGATGCCCGTGCCGACCGCGTTGCCCGCGACCGACGTCCCGCCGCCGCGCGAGGTCAGGGGCGTGCCGCTCTCACGTGCCACGGACAGCGCGGCCAGCACGTCGTCGGTGTCCTGCGGGAACACCACGACCTGCGGCACCACGCGGTAGTTGGAGGCGTCGGTGGAGTACTCCGCACGGCGTCGGGAGGAGTCGTCCACGCTCCCCCGCACGGCGTCGCGCAGCGCGTGCACGACGTCCCGGACGTCGGTCCCGGTCGCGTCGGTCGTCACAGCCACGTGCGGCAGTCTCCCACCACGCCACCGGGACCTGCACGGGCCGTCCAGCCCGCAGCGTCCGTGTGGGAGGCCGGCCGTACCGTCGGACCGTGCGACGTGCCCCGGTCATGGTCCTGTGCGCGGTCCAGTTCGTCGACGTCCTCGGCGTCACGAGCGCGACGACCGCGATCCCGGCCGTGCTCGAGGGTCTGGACCTGGACGCGCACGCCGCGGGGCCGCTCGCGACGACGTACGCGATGTTCTTCGGCGGTCTGCTGGTGGTCGGCGCGCGCCTCGGGGACCGCTACGGGCACCGTCGCGTGCTGGCCGCCGGGCTCGTGGGGTTCGCGGCCGTGTCGCTCGTCGGCGGCCTGGCCAACTCGCTCGAGCAGGTGCTGGCCGCGCGTGCGCTGCAGGGCGCCGCGGCCGCGCTGTCCGTGCCGTCGGCGCTGCGGCTGCTGCTGCACGCCACCCCCGAGGACGAGGCCCGGCGCACCGCCCTGGCGGCGTGGAGCGCTGCCGGGGCGGCCGCCGGCGCCGCCGGGTTCGTCGTGGGAGGCGCGCTCGTCGAGGCGCTCGACTGGCGCGCCGTGTTCTGGGTGAACGCCCCGGTCGGGGCCCTGCTGCTGGTCGGTGTGCTGCTGGTGGTCCCGGCGCTCGCGCCCGACGACCGCACGACGCGCCTCGACCTGCCCGGCGGTGCCCTGCTCGTCGCGTCCGTCATGTGCCTCGTGGCCGGGGCGGCCGCCGTCGAGCAGCGCGCGGGCGCCGGCCGGGCAGGGCTGCTCCTGGTGGGCGGCGCCGTGGCCGCCGCGGGGTTCGTGCTGCGGATGCGCCGCGCCGCCGCGCCCCTGGTCCCGCCCGCCGCGTGGCGGTCCGCCCCCCCTGCGCGACGGGACGGTGCTGTCGTTCGTCAACACCGCCACCACCAGCAGCGCGGCGGTGCTCGCGACCCTGCACCTGCAGGACCGGCTCGGCCTGTCCGCGCTCGCGACCGGGCTCACGCTGCTCGGCCTCAGCGCACTCGTCGTCGTCGGGGCCGCGGCCGCCAAGCCGCTGCTCGACCGCCGGGCGCCGCGCACGGTCGCCGGGCTGGGGCTCGCGGTGGTCGCGGGGGGCGACGTCGTGCTCGTCGTGGGCGGCGCGACGTGGGCGGCGGTCGGGGCGGGTGCCGCCGTCCTGGGCCTGGGGGTCGGCGTGGCGTCGGTCGCTGCCACGGCGCTGGGGACGGACGTGCCGGAGGACCTCGCGGGCAGCGCCAGCGGGATCCTCAACACCGGCGCGCAGCTCGGGACCGCGCTCGGGACGGCCGTCCTCGTCATGGTCGCCGGCGTGACGTCGGTGACCTGGGGATGGGCCGCGGCGGCGCTCGGCGCGGCGGTCACCGCGGCCTGGTCGTGGCGCGCGGGGCCGTGGCGCGCCGGGCCGGCCGACGCC
>JAEWEJ010000316.1 GCA_023389455.1 Actinomycetes bacterium
ACTCCTGCTCGGCGCACCACGCGATCGTGTCGACGCCGTCGCGCTGGTCGTCGGCCCAGGGGTAGAACACCCCGTCGGACGCGCCGGTCCCGCGCAGGGCGACCATCACGAGCGCCAGCCCGCGCTCGGCGAGCCCCATGAGGTCCGTCTCGACGCGCGCGTCCGCCAGGGGGTACGGGCTGCGCAGCAGGACCACGGGGACGGGCTCGTCCACCAGCGGCCGCACCACCACGGCCCGCAGCACGGTCCCGTCCCGCATCGGCACCGGGACGTCGTGGTCGGTCCGGGTGGACGGGCGCGGGGGCGTGCTCATGCCAGGGCTCCTTCGGTGGCGGGGAGCCCCATCCTGCCGCGGCCGCAGCCCGGGTCGTAGGACGGCGCGCTGGGACCCGCGGCGTGGGCCCCGTCCCCGGCCGGCGCGCGAAGGGCAGGCGCACGAGAGGCAGGCACACGAAGGCAGGCACACGAGAGGCAGGGGACCGAGGTCTCCCTGCCGTACTCAGACTATGGCGCGTGCGGGGGCTTGCCGCAAGGCCCCCGTCGTCGCCCAGGATGGTCGGCCGCGGCCCGGGGAACGGTGGCGGCCGGGCGCGTCGCGGACGAGGAGGACCCATGACGGACGTGGTCATCAGCGGGGGCGGGCCGACCGGCATGATGCTGGCCGCCGAGCTGCGCCTGCACGGCGTGGACGTGCTGGTGCTGGAGCGGGAACCCGAGCCGAGCCCGGCGGTGCGGTCGCTCGGCCTGCACCCGCGCAGCATCGAGGTCCTCGACCAGCGCGGGCTGCTCGACCGGTTCCTCGCCCACGGACAGCAGTACCCGCAGGCCGTCGGGCACCTGGCGGGGATCGACAGGCCCGCGCCGGCCGACCTCGACACGGCGCACCGGTACGTGCTGGGCATCCCGCAGCCGGTGACCGACCGGCTGCTGACCGAGCGGGCGGTCGAGCTCGGCGCGCGCGTGCGGCGCGGCGCCGAGGTCACGGGCGTCGAGCAGGACGACGACGGCGTGACCGTCACGCTCGCCGACGGGACGCGCGAGCGGGCGGCCTGGGCGGTCGGGTGCGACGGCGGCCGCAGCCTGGTGCGCCGTGCCGTCGGCATCGGGTTCCCGGGCGAGGCGGCGACGACCGAGTGGATCCTCGCCGAGGTGCAGGTGACCACACCGCCCGAGGAGCTCGCGCGGGTCGCCGCCGCTGCCCGCGAGCTCCACCAGGGGTTCGGCATCGGGCCCGCGGGCGACGGGCTGCACCGCGCGGTCGTCCCCGCGGCGGCGGTCGCCGAGGACCGCACCGTCCCGCCCACGCTCGACGAGCTGCGCACGCAGCTGCGGGCGTACGCGGGCACGGACTTCGGGGTCCACTCCCCCCGGTCGCTCACGCGGTTCGGCGACGCCACGCGCCTGGCCGACCGGTACCGGGAGGGCCGGGTGCTGCTCGCCGGGGACGCGGCGCACGTGCACCCGCCGCTGGGCGGGCAGGGCCTCAACCTCGGCATCCAGGACGCGTTCGACCTGGGCTGGAAGCTCGCGGCACAGGTCGCCGGGTGGGCGCCGGACGGGCTGCTCGACACCTACGGCGACGAGCGGCGCCCGGTCGCGCAGGACGTGCTGACGCTCACCCGCGCCCAGAGCGAGCTCCTGCTGCCCGAGCCCGGCCCGCAGGCCGTGCGCCGCCTGCTCACCGAGCTGATGGCGCTGCCCGACGTGGGCCGCCTGCTGGCCGAGCGGGTCAGCGGGACCGGCATCCGGTACGACCTGGGTGACGGGCCGCCGCTGCTGGGCCGGCGGCTGCGGGACGTCGCCCTGGGCCGCGGCCGGCTGTACGGCCTGCTGCACGCGGGGCGCGGCCTGGTCCTGGACCCCGGCGGGACGCTGTCGGTGGGTGGCTGGGAGGACCGCGTCGACCACGTCGTCGACGCGACCGACGAGCTCGACCTGCCGGGCGTCCTGCTGCGGCCCGACGGGTACGTGGCCTGGCTCGGACAGGACCAGGAGGACCTGGGGGTCCACCTGACGCGGTGGTTCGGCGCCCCGGCGGCATGACCGCGACGCGGTGGGGACCGGCCGGTGTCTGCCGGGCGTCCCCGAGATCGTCATGAGGGTGTGCGGCCACCACGGCCCACGACGAGGATGACGACGAGACTGTCCGAGGAGGACGCCATGCGCTACACGATCCTGCTGCACTACCCCGAGATGACGCCCGACCAGATGGGTGAGGACGCCTGGGCCGAGGGCGAGCGCGAGTTCACCGCGTACGCCGCGACGCTGCAGGCCGCCGGTGCCCTGATCGGCGCCGAGGTGCTGCAGCCGTCGTCCAGCACGACCACGCTGCGCACCGTCGACGGTGTCCTGCAGGTGCAGGACGGGCCGTTCGCGGACACCAAGGAGCAGCTCGGCGGCACGTTCGTCGTCGACGTGCCCGACCTCGACGCGGCGATCGAGCTCGCCCGCCGGGCGCCGGGCGTCTCGTGGGGCGCGGTCGAGGTGCGCCCCGGTGCGCTGTACACGGTGGACGGCGTCTGGACGCCGAACGCGTGAGCGCCGCGCGAGCGCGGGCGGCCGCCGAGCGTGCCGCCCGCGACTCGTACGGCCGGCTGGTCGCGCTGCTCGCGGCGCGGTCCGGGGACGTCGCCCTGGCGCAGGACGCCCTGGCGGACGCCTTCGAGCAGGCGCTGACGCGCTGGCCGGTCGACGGCGTGCCGCGCACCCCCGACGCCTGGCTGCTGACCGTGGCCCGCAACCGCATCCGTGACGTGTGGCGCTCGGCGGCGCACCGCCGCACCGCGCCCCTCCTCGACGACGCCGTCGCCGACCAGCCCGCGGACGACCCGCTCGCCGACGTCGACCCCGCCGCGATCCCCGACCGGCGCCTCGCGCTGCTGTTCGTGTGCGCGCACCCCGCCATCGCCCCCGACGTCCGCACCCCGCTCATGCTGCAGACGGTGCTCGGGCTGGACTCGGCGCAGGTCGCCACCGCGTTCGCCGTGACCCCGGCCGCCATGCAGCAGCGCCTCGTGCGCGCCAAGCGCCGCATCGCCCGCGCACGCATCCCGTTCGTGGTCCCGGACCGCTCGGCCATGGCCGAGCGCCTGCCGCCCGTGCTGGAGGCCGTCTACGCGTGCGCGGCGGTCACCTGGCGGCAGGACGCCCGGGACCTCGCCGGGGAGGCCCAGCACCTCGCCGTGGTCCTCGCCGCGCTGCTCGGCGACGAGCCCGAGGCGTGGGCGCTCGCGGCGCTGGTCACCCTGTCGCTCGCCCGGCGGCAGCCGCCGGGGGTCTTCGTCCCGCTGGACGAGCAGGACCCGGCGACGTGGGACGCGGACCTGCTCACCGAGGGCGAGGCGCTGCTGCGGCGGGCGCAGCGGCCCGGTGCGCCGGGCCGGTTCCGCCTGGAGGCGGCGATCCAGGCCGTCCACGCCGACCGCCGCCGCACCGGCCGCACCGACTGGGCGGCGCTGCGCACCCTGTACGTGGCACTGGACGCCGTCGCGCCGAGCCTCGGCGGCCGGGTCGCGCTCGCCGTGGTCGTCGGGCGGGTCGACGGGCCGGACGCCGGGCTCGCGGCCCTGCCG
>JAEWEJ010000395.1 GCA_023389455.1 Actinomycetes bacterium
CGCAGACACACCAGGCCTCGCAGACACAGGCGCCGCAGCAACGGGAGCCGCCGGCGCGGGCGCCGGCGGGACGGGCGCCGAGGCGACGGGCCCCGCAGCCGCGGGCGCGCCCGCAGGCAGCCCGCGCTCCAACCGGTCGATCCGCGCACCGAGCCCGGTGCGCGAGTCGTCGACGCTGGGCAGCAGCAGCCGTGCCATGAGCAGCTCGAGGTGCAGACGCGGGGACGTGGCCCCGACCATCTCGGTCAGCGCCGCGTTGGCGAGGTCCGCGGAGCGCGACAGCTCGGACATGCCGAGGTGGGTCGCCTGGCGGCGCATGCGGTCGAGCTGGTCCGGCGGCACGTCGCGCAGCACCGCGCCGGCGGCGTCGCCCGACGCGGTGATGACGATGAGGTCGCGCAGGCGCTCGAGCAGGTCCTCGACGAAGCGCCGGGGCTCGTGGCCCGTGGCGATGACGCGCTCGACGACCCGGAACGCCGACGCCCCGTCGCGGGCGGAGATCGCGTCGACGAGGTCGTCCAGCAGCGAGGTGTGGGTGTAGCCGAGCAGGGCGACCGCGCCCTCGTACTGCAGGCCCTCGTCACCGGCACCGGCGATCAGCTGGTCGAGCACCGAGAGGGTGTCGCGCACGGACCCGCCGCCGGCCCGCACCACCAGGGACAGCACACCCGCGCCGACGGGGACGCCCTCGGTCGCGCACAGCTGCTCCAGGTACGGCAGCAGCACGTCCGGCGGCACGAGGCGGAACGGGTAGTGGTGGGTGCGCGAGCGGATGGTGCCGATGACCTTGTCGGGCTCCGTCGTCGCGAAGATGAACTTCACGTGCGGCGGCGGCTCCTCGACGATCTTCAGCAGCGCGTTGAAGCCCTGCGGCGAGACCATGTGCGCCTCGTCGAGGATGAAGACCTTGTACCGGTCCCGCGCGGGGGCGAAGGTGGCGCGCTCGCGCAGCTCACGGGCGTCGTCGACGCCGCCGTGGCTGGCCGCGTCGATCTCGACCACGTCGAGCGACCCCGACCCGCCGCGGGCGAGCTCGACGCACGACGGGCAGACCCCGCACGGGGTGTCCGTGGGGCCCTCCGCGCAGTTCAGGCAGCGGGCGAGGATGCGCGCGCTCGTCGTCTTGCCGCAGCCACGGGGGCCGGAGAACAGGTAGGCGTGGTTGGCCTGCCCGGAGCGCAGCGCCTGCCGCAGGGGTGCGGTCACGTGGTCCTGCCCGATCACCTCGGCGAAGGACTCGGGCCGGTACCGCCGGTACAGCGCTGTGGTCACCCCCCGAGCCTAAGGGCCGACGCCCACAGCGGGCACCGCCGTCCCCACCCCGGACCACGGCCGCCCGCCACGCGGTCGGGCCTCCGGTGCCGGGTCCCCCGCGCGCCGGCCGCCTCCACGGGGCGCCCCGTCCACCGGACCACCCCGTCCCCCGGACCGCCCCGTCCGGCGCGGCCGCGCGCCGGGCCGCTCAGTCGGCCCGGACCACCGTGTCCGCCAGCACGCGACGCAGCAGCGGACGGGACGCCTCCGTCGCCGCCAGCACCAGCGCGACGCCCCCGCCCAGGCAGCCCACCAGGAGCAGCAGGCCCGACGGTGCGATGACGGCCGCGAGGCCGAACACCGGGAAGAACATCACGAGCGCCGCGACGGCCGACCCCACGGACACCACGAGCAGCGGCACCAGCACCTCGCGTCGCCGGACCTGGTCGAACAGCTCGCCCGGCACCCCGGCGAGGCGGGCCAGGGCCAGCTCGCGACGGCGGTCGAGCACCGCGGCGGCCTGCGCGATGCCGGCGGACGCGGCCGCGAGCAGGAAGGTGATCCCGAGCGTGAGGAGCGCACCGGTCAGCAGGTCGCGCGCGACGACGTCACCGACGGGGTCACCGCCGCCGCCCGCGAGCACCGGGACGACCGCCAGGCACCCGGCCACGAAGGAGGCCAGCCCGAGCCCGCCGACGACGCGCCAGACGGCCCGCGGGTCGTCGAGCAGCCGCCGCGCGGCGAGCAGCTGCGCGGGGGTGCGCGCCCACCGCAGCTGCAGCCGTCCCAGCACCCCCAGCACCCAGGGCCCCACCGCGTTCATCGTGAGGAACGCGAGCGCGAGCCCGGTGAGCAGCACGGTGATCAGGACCGCCGCCGCCATCTGGCCGACGGCCGAGACGACCATGAAAGCCCCCACGGCGACGACCGCGACGACCACGCGCACGGCGCGCAGCCCGGGCCGAGTGGTCCGCTGCGCCACCCCCAGGGGCGAGACGACGACGCGCCGCAGCGACACGGCACCGCTGACCGCCGCGAGCAGCGGCACCGCGACCCACGCCGCCAGGACGACGGGCACCCCGACCCACAGCTCGCCGGCCGTGAACGCGCGCCCCTGGAACGGGACCTGCGTCCACACCGGCAGCAGGGCGCCGTACAGCGCGGTCCCCGCCACCGCACCGGCCAGGCCCTGCAGGGCGGTCTCGACGAGCGCCAGCCCGACGACCTCGCGCGGCGTGGCGCCGAGCAGCCGCAGGGCGGCCAGCCGCGCGTCGCGCCGGGCGACCCCGAGCCGCGCAGCGGCACCGCCGAGGGTGAGCAGCGGCACGACCAGCAGGATCGTGGCCGTCACGGCCAGGACGACGTAGAACGAGCCGGCCTCGCGCTCCAGCTCGGTCACCGGGTGCGCGGCGCGCTCCACGAACCCCGTCAGCGCCCCGACGACGGACATCGTGAGCGCCGTCGACACGGTGAACGCGGTGGCGGCCAGGGCCGTCGTCGTGCGCCCGTCACGGCCCCCGGCCCGCTGCAGCCGAGGGGCCAGGGCCAGCACCGGGTTCGCGCTCATCGCGCACCGCCACCGGCGCCGCTCACGGACGCGCTGCCGAGGTCGCGCGGCCCGCCGGCCGCGTGGGCCTCCCGCTCCCCGGGGCGCGGTCCCACGCCGCCGCCCGTCGTGGACCCGGCCGGGACCACGAGCCCGTCGCGCATGTCGATCCGGCGGTCGCACCAGGCGGCGACGTCCGCGTCGTGCGTGACGACGACGAGCGACGCGCCGACCGCCCGGGTCGAGGACACCAGCAGGCTCATGACGTCGTGGCCGGTGGACTGGTCGAGGGAGCCGGTCGGCTCGTCCGCGAACACCACCTCGGGGCGTGTCACCAGCGCCCGCGCCACGGCGACACGCTGCGCCTGCCCGCCGGACAACTCACCGGGGCGCCGACCCTGGGCGTCGGCGAGCCCCAGCGCGGCGAGCCAGCGGGCCGCCTCGGCCTCGGCGTCGGCACGCGACGTGCCGGTCAGCATCGCGGGCAGCGCCACGTTCTCCAGCGCCGACAGCTCGGACAGCAGCTGACCGAACTGGAACACGAACCCGTAGCGGCTGCGGCGCAGCAGCGAGCGCTTCTTCTCCGAGAGCCCCTGCACCTCCTGGCCGGCCAGGGTCACGACCCCGGCGGTGGGCACGACGATCCCCGCGAGCACGTGCAGCAGCGTCGACTTGCCCGATCCGGACGGGCCCATGACGGCGAGGTGCTCCCCCGCCCCGAGGTCCACGTCGACACCCGCGAGCGCGGTCGTGGCACCGAACCGGTGCACGAGCCCACGCGCCGCGAGGCGCGGTGCCGCAGCCGCGGCGTCCGACGCGGCGTCCGCGCCGGGTGCGGTCGGTGGCTCCCGGTGCTGACCGGTCGGCGCCGGAGGGTGCGGTCCGGCCGTCGGTCCCGTGGGTCCCGTGGGGCGGGGCGTGAGCGTCATAGCTCGATCGTCGCGGCAGGGACCGCCCTCGCGCGTCCGGCGAGGGGCCGGTGCGCACCCGCGGGGTGTGCGACCACGGGGGGACACGGCGCGCCCCGCAGCACCACCGGGGTGGCACGGAGGTCACCCCCGGCGTGCGTCCGCCGGGCATGCAAGGACCCCCCGCACACCCGCCAGAGCTCACCTGCCCTTGCTGCCTTCCGGCCCTGGGGGGGTTCAGCGAGATGACGCCGCACGAGGGGTCTGAGCACCACCCTAACCCAGGACGCGGTGCTCCCGTGAGCCGCCCGCGCAGCCGGCCCGTGGCCGACCGCCCGGTGCGGCACCGGCGTCAGCCCACCGGGGGGATGCGCTGCGTGGGCGGGCCCTCGTCGCCGTTCTGGCGCTCGATCCGCTCCGTGACCGGCCCGGGAGGCTGGGGCGTGCGACGCACCCCGGCGCCGCCGGCGGACGTCACGCTGCGACGCTGCGGCGGGGTCGACGGCTCGGCGTGCTCCTCGACCACGACGGCGTCGACCACGACCTCGTCGCGCGGCGGGGCGGGAGCCGTCGGCCGGGCGGGAGC
>JAEWEJ010000353.1 GCA_023389455.1 Actinomycetes bacterium
CGCGTCGCGGGGCTGCTGGCCGTGGCGGGGCTCGGCGCCGTGGCACTGAGCCGCCCGGTCCACCCGTGGTGGCGGGGACGGGGCGAGGGGTAGCGGTCCCTCACGGCGGCGGCTGCGCCGAGCCGACCACAGCGCGGCCGGGAGTTGGGGGCGTCCCCGCACGCCCGGCCGCCGCCTCCGCCCTGACGTGCACCCACCTAGCGTCGCGGCATGTCGACGACGGTCATCGGGTCCGCGATCGCGGACGTGCAGGAGCAGCTGTGGTGCGCCCAGGTCGCGGTGGCCCGCGCGGGCGGCGTGACCTGGACCGGGGTGGCCGCCGACGCGGCGGAGGCCCGGCGCGGTGACCTGCTCGGCACGCTGCGGCGCTGCGTGCAGGCGCTGGAGGAGGCCGAGTCCTTGCTCGCCGCCGTCGCGCGCGCCCCTCAGGCGGGCCTCGCTCCGGGGTTGCCCGCCGGGTGGTCGCGGCCCGGCGGGACGCTCGGCGTGACGTGGTGAGCGACGGGCGCTCGCTGACCCTCGGCGCGGCGGGGCGCGTCCTCGTGGACCCCGGTGAGCTCGTCGTGGCGGCGCGCCGGCTCCGAGCGGCCGCCGACGCCAAGGACGTGGCGGACCTGCGCCTCGGTGCCGCCGCGTGGCGGGCGTCCGATCTTGCCGCCACCGTGCCGGAGGCCGTCGCACTGCGCGACACGCTCGCCGCGCTGCGTCGCGCGCCGCACGGCCCTGCGGGTGCGGCGCAGGACCTGCGTCGGCTCGCCGCCCGTACCCAGGACGCCGCCGCGGCGTACGACCTCGCCGAGACGCAGGGCCAGGCGCGGTGCTCGGCCGTGCTCGGCGCGCTCGCGCTCGTGGTCGGCACCGGACCCCTGGGGCCGTCGGTGCTGCTGACGGCAGCCGCGGGCGTCGCCGTCGGCGACCTGCTGCTGGAGGAGGCGCGCGACCTGGCGCTGCGGCCGGGGGCCCCGGCGTCGCCGACCGAGCTGGGCGGCGACCTGTCGCGCCTGGCGGACGTGCCGCGTCGGATCGTCGCGGACGGGCGCGCCGCCGTCGTCCTGCAGCTCCTGGCGGCCGCGCTCGGTTCCGTCGCGGGTGTGCACGCACCTGCGACGGACCCGGTCCGGCGCTTCTCCGCCCTGGTCGCCGGGGTGCTGCCGACCCGCCACGCCCGGCTCGTACCGCGCACCGACCCACCCGTGCTGCCGGCCCCGCGGGGCGTCGGGGACCTGGTCGACCTGGTGGCGCGCACCTATGACGACGGCACGGACACGGGTGAGCCGGGCACGCCGCTCGCGACGGTCACGGTGCAGCGCCTCGACCACGCGGACGGGACCCGCGCCTGGGTCGTGGCGGTGCCCGGGACCCGGGCGGCCGGGCTCACCGGGGACGTGCCCACGGACAACGGCACGAACCTCGCGCTCGAGGGCGGCGTACCCGACGTGATGACGAGCGCGGTGCTCGAGGCGATGAGCCAGGCCGGTATCGGCAGCGACGACCCGGTCGCCCTCGTGGGCCACAGCCAGGGTGGGATGGTCGCGGCGAACGTCGCCGCCGTCACGGTCGGGTCCTACGCGGTGCGGCTGGTCGTGACCGCCGGGTCGCCCGACGTACCCGCGGCGGCGCCGGGCGTCGCGACCGTGACCCTCCGGCACCGCGAGGACGCCGTCACGCTGCTCGACGGGCGGGTCGGCGAGCGCGGCGGGCCCGGGACGTTGTCGGTCGTGCGGGACCTGGCCGCCACGGGTGGCCCGGCGCGGCCGTCGTTCAGCGAGGCGCACGCCGTCGCGGGCTACGTCCGGACCGGTGCGATGGTCGACCAGTCCCTGGGGGACCTGCCGGTCGACGACCCGGTGCGCCGGGCTCTCGCTGACGTCCTGGGGACGGACGTGCCGGGCAGGGACGTGCTGGGCGCGGACGCGCCCGGGGCGGGTGCCGTGCGCGCGACGACCACGCAGGTGAGCGTCACGACCGCCCCGCTCGTGCCCGGCCCGTCCGCCGCGGGCGGAGCCCGGCTCCCGGGCGCGCCTCAGTGGCCACCTGCGCGCCCCGGTCTGCCGACGGGACCCGGTCTGCTGCGCGCCGGGTCCGTCGTGGTCGGTCCGGTCAGCGCCGGTCCGACGACGTCATGGACGACAGGACGAAGCTGACGATGGAGATGATCAGCGCACCGAGGATCGCGGTGCCGAAGTCGTTGATCCGCAGGCCCCAGTCCGTCTGCTCGGTGATCCACTCGGTGAGCAGCAGCATCAGGGCGTTCACGACGAGGGTGAACAGCCCCAGCGTGAGGATGTACAGCGGCAACGACAGGAGCGCGACGACCGGCTTGACGATCGCGTTGACGATCCCGAAGACGAGAGCGACGGCGAGGATGATCCCGATCGTCTGGGTCGTCGTCTCGCCACCGACGATCACCAGGCCGGGCAGGATCAGGGTGGCCAACCAGATGGCGATCCCGTTGATGAGCACGCGGACGACGAATCCCATGCTCCGATACTGCCCCCTGCGACGCGTCTTCACAGGTCGGCGCGGCCGCGCGCCGCGCATCGTGTCGCCGTGGACGGGCGTCACGGCCGCCGCGGGGTCGGGTGCGGCGGCCGGGACGCGGGGTCGGACGGTGGGTGGACCATCCACCGCCGCAGTCCGCAGGTCGCGGGGATCGAGCCGCTGCCCACCACCGAGCTCGCCGTGCTCATGCACGTGCTGGAGTCGCCCGGGTTGTCGGTGGGGGAGGTCTCGCGCCATCTCGGCCTGCGGCAGAGCAACACGAGCGCGGCCCTGCGGACGCTGGGCGAGCGTGGTCTCGTCGCGCGTGAGCCGGACCCCGACGACCGTCGCGTCACCCGGCTCGTCCCCACCGAGCGCGCGCAGGTCGAGCACGAGGCCGTGGCGGAGGCGTGGGTCGGACCGGTCGTCGAGGCGGTGGGCGAGCTCTCGGCGTCCGACCTCGCCGCCCTCGAGGCGGCGGTCCCTGCCCTCCTCGCCCTCGACCGCCGCCTGCGCGCCCACCAGCCCGCCCCCTGACGGCCCGCACGCCACCGGCGGCCCGCGCAGTGACCGGCAGCCGGTCCGGCCACTCCGCGGAGCGAGGCACCGCGCGCCCGGTCGCGGTGGCATGCTGGCGGCCGTGAGCCGCGTCCCCCTCCGCCGTGCCTTCGCCGACCTGCCCGCGTACGTGCCGGGCGCGCGCGCCGCCGTCGGGGCGGCCGCGTACAAGCTGTCGTCGAACGAGAACCCGTTCCCGCCGCTGCCGTCGGTGGTCGCCGCCATCGCGGACGCCGCCGTCGACGTCAACAGGTACCCGGACATGTACGCCACGGAGCTGACCGAGGCGATCGCCCACCGCCTCGGCGTGGTGCCGGAGTCCGTCGTCGCAGGGACCGGCTCGGTCGCCGTGCTGGGTCACGTGCTCACGGCAGTCTGCGAGGCCGGCGACGAGGTCGTGCTCCCGTGGCGCTCGTTCGAGGCGTACCCGATCGCGGTCGCCCTCGCCCACGCGCAGCAGGTGCGCGTCCCCGTCCTCGCCGACGGCCGCCTGGACCTGCCCGCGATGGCGGCGGCGGTCACGGACCGCACCCGCGTCGTGCTGGTCTGCACGCCCAACAACCCCACGGGCCCGGCCGTCCGCGACGGTGAGCTGCGCGACTTCCTGGCGGCCGTGCCGCGCGACGTGCTCGTGGTCCTCGACGAGGCGTACGTCGAGTTCGTCCGCGACGCGCAGGCGCCCGACGCCCTCGCCCTGTTCGCGGAGCACCCGAACGTCGTGCTGCTGCGCACCTTCTCCAAGGCGTACGGGCTCGCGGGCCTGCGCGTCGGGTACGCCGTCGCCCGGCCCCGGCTGGCTGCCGCGATCCGGACGGCGTCGACGCCGTTCGGGGTCTCCCACGTCGCCCAGCTCGCGGCGCTCGCGTCGCTGCGCGCGGAGTCCGAGCTGCTCGTGCGGGTCGAGGCGATCGTCGCCGAGCGCAGCCGCATGCTCGAGGGCCTGCGCGCCCAGGGCTGGCAGGTGCCGGACAGCCAGGCCAACTTCGTCTGGCTCGCGGTGGGGGACCGGACGGTCACCTTCGCGGAGCGCTGCGCCCGCGCGGGCGTGCTGGTCCGGCCCTTCGCGGGTGACGGCGTGCGGGTGAGCGTCGGCGAGCGCGAGGCGACCGACCTCTTCCTCGAGGTCGCCCGGGAGCACGCGCCGCGCTGACGGTTCGTCGTCCGGGCCGGACGTCCGCGCCCGCTCCTCTAGCCGTCCACCCCGGGCGGGAGCACGATGGGCAGCATGGACATCGTGCTGGCGCGGGCCGCGACGACGGTCGACCCCTCGGACGCCACCGAGACCGCCTCGGAGTGGCTGGGCTCGCTGGCCGGCGGTGTCGCGCTGGCCGTCGTGATCGCCTCGTACGTCGTGATGCTCGTCGCGTACGTGCGGATCATCCAGAAGGCCGGGTACTCCGGGTGGTGGGTGCTCGTGGGCCTCGTGCCCGTGCTCAACCTCGTGATGTTCCTGGTGTTCGCCTTCAGCCAGTGGCCGGTGCTGCGGGAGAACGAGCGGCTGCGCGCGCAGGGGCGCTACGGCCCCTGAGCCGGCGGGCCGTACGGTCCGGTCGGCGTGCGCCGGCCCGGTACCACGCGGCCAGGACGGCCACCGCCAGCAGCACCTCCGCGACGTCGCCGCCGTAGTACATCCACTGCGCCGCGGCCTCGATGTCGGCCTGCGCGTGCCCGGCGCCCGGTGGCAGCCGGTCGGCGTGCGCGTACAGCAGCTTGGCGAGCGCCGCGTGGGCGCCGCCCGCCAGCACCAGCACCACCAGCCGCGTCGCGGTGCCCGACCGTCGGGGCGCGGGGTCCGGCCCCGCCAGCGCCCACGCGAAGAGGTACCCCGCGAGCAGGAAGTGCACGTGCACCGCCGCGTGGGCCACGTCCGAGCGCGTCGTCAGCGCGTACAGCGGCGTCAGGTAGAGCACGGCGACCCCGCCGACGTGCAGCGCGGCCGCCGTCACCGGGTGCGACAGCACGTGCACGGGCGGGGCCCCCAGCACCCGGCCGGCGACCCGCCGGACCGGGGGCGTCGAGACGCGCAGCAGGAGCGTCACGGGGGCGCCCAGCACGAGCGCCAGCGGCCCCAGCATCCCCAGCAGCAGGTGCTGCACCATGTGCCGGCTCGCGTCACCGGGCACGACGACGAGCACGGGGGACAGGGCGGCCGCCACCAGCGCGCAGCCCGCCAGCCACGCGACCGTGCGGTGCGCGGGCCACGGCCGCAGCAGCCGCGCGCGGTGGTGCCGCGCGGCCAGGACGTACGCGGTGGCGACGACGGCGACGAGGAGGACCGCGACCACCGTGCCC
>JAEWEJ010000377.1 GCA_023389455.1 Actinomycetes bacterium
GGGCAGGCTGGAGCCGGCGGACCTGGAGGACGCCGGCGCCCCCGGCGGCGTCCCCGACGCCACCCCGCTGCGGCTCGGCGCCGAGCTCGGGGACGTCGTGTCGGCGCTCACCGCCGTGGCCCAGGACCCGGACGGCGGACGGCTCCCCGTCCTCGGTGCCGACGGCCGCCCGGTGGGCGTCGCGTCGCCGCGCACCGTGGTGCGTGCGCTGCACCGCCTGACGGCGGAGGAACCGCCGCAGGGCTGACCGCACCCCGGGTGCGGCCGCACGCACCGTGTCGCCGCGCGGTCACGTCCTCGATGCGTGGGCGTCACACGGCCTGGGTACAGTGCCGAGGTGAGCGAATCCACCGCACGACTCGCCCTGGCGACCTGCGCCGAGCTGCCCGACCTCGACCCGGACGACCTGCCGCTGCGCGCAGCGCTGACGCAGCGCGGCATCCCCACCGACGTCGTGGTGTGGGACGACCCGACGGTCGACTGGGCCGCCTACCCGCACGTCCTCATCCGCTCGACGTGGGACTACACGGACCGGCCGACGCAGTTCGCCGGCTGGACCCGTCGCGTGGAGCGCACGTCGACCCTCCTCAACCCCGCTGACGTCGTGGCGTGGAACATCGACAAGGCGTACCTGCGGGACCTCGAGGAGCGTGGCATCCCGATCGTCCCCACGATCTGGCTCGACCCCGAGCGCAACCTCAACGCGCGGGCGATCCACACGCGCTTCCCGGCGTTCGGCGACTTCGTCATCAAGCCGACGGTCAGCGCGGGGTCGCGCGACACCGGCCGCTACGACGCGGGCCAGACGCCGTCGCGCTCGCTGGCGATCACCCACGCCAAGAACCTGCTGGCCGTGGGCCGCCGGGTCATGCTGCAGCGGTACCTCACGCAGGTCGACACGCAGGGCGAGAGCGCGCTGATCTACGTCGACGGGGAGTTCAGCCACTGCGTGCGCAAGGAGCCGCTGCTCGAGGGGCCCTACCGGGCGGGGGAGAAGGAGGGTGTGATGTTCCGCGAGCGCGTGCTGGCCGCGCGGGACGCCACGCCGGAGGAGCGCGCCGTCGCCGACCTCGTGGTCGCCGAGCTGGGCAAGATCTTCCCCGACCGTGCGCCGCTGCTCTACACGCGCGTCGACCTGATCCCCGACGACGACGGCCGGCCGGTCGTCCTGGAGGTCGAGCTCGCCGAGCCGTCGCTCTTCTTCGAGCACGCGCCGGGTGCGGTCGAGCGCTTCGCGGACGCCGTCCAGGCGCGACTGTGACGCGTCCCGCACCGATCCGTCGGACCCGGGGCGCGTCTGCGTGACGAAGGTGGGCCTGGTACCCGCTACACTCGTCGTCGGCCCAGCGCGTGCGTGGGGCCAGGTGCCACGGCGTCGCGACCTCCGGGTCGCGGGCGGCTCGGCACCACGGTGGCTATAGCTCAGTAGGTAGAGCACCTGGTTGTGGTCCAGGGGGTCGCGGGTTCAAGTCCCGTTAGCCACCCCACCGGTGCAGGGCGCCGACCTTCGGGTCGGCGCCCTGCGGCGTTCCGGGGGAGCCTGGTCAGGCGTCGGGCAGCAGCCCGCGCTTCACGCTGGTGGCCGCGATCTCGGCGGCGACGCGGCGGGCGTGCGCCGAGTCGGGGCCCGGGGCGGCGGGCAGGAGCGTCGCGCGGTAGTAGCGCAGCTCGTCGATGCTCTCGAGGATGTCGGCCAGCGCGCGGTGCCCGCCGTTCTTCTCCGGGGCGGCGAAGTACACGCGGGGGTACCAGCGCCGGGCCAGCTCCTTGATCGACGACACGTCGATGATCCGGTAGTGCAGGTGGCCGACGAGCTCGGGCATGCCCTGCTCGAGGAACGCCTTGTCGGTGCCCACCGAGTTGCCGGCCAGCGGCGCCTTGCCGGGCTCGGGCACCCAGGTGCGGACGTACTCCAGCACCTGGGCCTGCGCGTCGGCGAGGCTCACGCCGTGCTCCAGCTCCGGCAGGAGCCCGGACGTGGTGTGCATGGTGCGGACGAAGTCGTTCATCTGCGCCAGGGCCGCCGGCGGCGGCGCGATGACGACGTCGACCCCCTCGCCCAGCACGTTGAGCTCGGAGTCCGTGACCACGGCGGCGACCTCGACGAGGGCGTCGTGGGCCAGGTCCAGGCCGGTCATCTCGCAGTCCACCCACACGATGCGGTCGGCGCTCGCGTGGGCGCTGCTCGGGGTGGTGGCCGCGGGTGCGGCGGCCGTGGTCTGTGCGTCGTCGGCGGTGCTGGTCACGCCGACAGACTAGGACGCACGCGCCTCACCGGTCGCGGTCGGACGGCCCACCGGGCGGTGGCGGGCCCTGGGAGGAGCCGGGTGGCGACGGCGGACCGGGCAGGGTGGCCGCCAGCGCGGTGGCCGCGACCACGAGCAGGGCGGCCCCGGCGCCCAGGGTGCGCGACGTCTCCCACGACGTCCCGGCCCAGCGCGTCGCGGCCAGCACGACCGCACCCGCGAGGGCGCCGAGCGCCAGACGGCCCAGCCAGCGCACGGCCGCTGTCGCGGCCCGGCGGTACCACGCGACCCGTGGGGC
>JAEWEJ010000420.1 GCA_023389455.1 Actinomycetes bacterium
CGTGCTCGACGGACATCAGCGGTCCACCCCTCCCAGCACCGGGTCGATCGACGCCACGGCGACGACGACGTCGGCGACCTGCCCGCCCTCGCACATCATGGAGACGGCCTGCAGGTTGTTGAACGACGGGTCGCGGAAGTGCGCCCGGTACGGCTTGGTCCCGCCGTCGGAGACGAGGTGCACGCCCAGCTCGCCGCGCGGGTGCTCGACGGTCTGGAACACCTGCCCGGCCGGCACGCGGAAGCCCTCGGTCACCAGCTTGAAGTGGTGGATGAGGGACTCCATCGAGGTGCCCATGATCTCGCGGATGTGGTCCAGCGAGTTGCCCATGCCGTCGGTGCCGATGGCCAGCTGCGCCGGCCACGCGATCTTCTTGTCCGCGACCATGACGGGTCCCGGCTCGGCGAGCCGCTCGAGGCACTGCTCGACGATCCGCATCGACTGGTAGCACTCCTCGATCCGCACCAGCAGACGGCCCCACGAGTCGGCCCGGTCGTTGGTGGGCACGTCGAAGTCGTAGGTCTCGTAGCCGCAGTACGGGTCGGTCTTGCGCACGTCGTACGGCAGGCCCGTGGCGCGCAGCAGGGGGCCCGTGACACCGAGCGACATGCAGGCCGCCAGGCTCAGCACGCCGACGTCCTTCATGCGTGCCTGCAGGATCGGGTTGGCCAGCATGAGGTCCTCGAGCTGACGCATGTAGCCCTTGACCTTGACCAGGGCCTCGCGGACCGAGTCGATCGCGCCCGGGGGCACGTCCTGCGCGACGCCGCCGGGGCGGATGTACGCGTGGTTCATGCGCAGGCCGGAGATCATCTCGAAGATCTTGAGGATCTCCTCGCGGGCCGTGAAGCCCAGGATCATGATCGTCGTGGCGCCGAGCTCGTTGCCGCCCGTGGCCAGGAAGACCAGGTGCGACGAGATGCGGTTGAGCTCCATCATCAGCACCCGGATGACGGACGCCCGCTCGGGGATGTCGTCCGTGATGCCGAGCAGCTTCTCGACCGCGAGGCAGTAGCCGGCCTCCTGGAACAGCGGCGCGACGTAGTCCATGCGGGTGCAGAAGGTCACGCCCTGGGTCCAGGTACGGAACTCCATGTTCTTCTCGATGCCCGTGTGGAGGTAGCCGATGCCGGCCCGGGCCTCGGTGACGGTCTCGCCGTCGATCTCGAGCATGAGCCGCAGCACGCCGTGGGTGGAAGGGTGCTGGGGGCCCATGTTGACGACGATGCGCTCCTCGCCGAGGCGCGCGGCCTCCTCGGCGATGTCCGACCAGTCGCCGCCGGAGGCCTCGAACGAGGGCACGCCCTCGGTCTCGGACAGCGGCACGTGACGGGTCGCGTGGGGGGTCTGCGACGTGGGGGCGGTCATCAGCTGTACGACCTCCGCTGGTCCGGGGGCGGCACGGTGGCGCCCTTGTACTCGACCGGGATGCCGCCGAGGGGGTAGTCCTTGCGCTGCGGGTGGCCCGGCCAGTCGTCGGGCATCTCGATGCGCGCCAGCCCCGGGTGGCCGTCGAACACGATCCCGAAGAAGTCCCAGGTCTCGCGCTCGTGCCAGTCGTTGGCGGGGTACACCGCCGTGGTCGAGGGGATGTGCGGGTCGCCCTCGGCGACCGCGACCTCGAGCCGCAGCCGCCGCCCGTGGGTCACCGACACCACGTGGTAGACGGCGTGCAGCTCACGTCCCGCGTCGTGCGGGAAGTGCACGCCCGACACCCCGAGCGACAGCTCGAAGCGCAGGTCCGGGTCGTCGCGCAGCGCCTGCACGACCTCGACGAGGTGCTCGCGCGCGATGTTCAGCGTGAGCTCGCCCCGGTCGACGACGACCGACTCGACGGCGGCCGCGTACCCGGTGCCGGACTCGTCGAGCACCTCGGCCAGCACGTCGACGACCTCGTCGAACCAGCCGCCGTAGGGCCGCTCGCTGGGGCCGGGCATCGCCACGGTCCGCACGAGGCCGCCGTAGCCGGACGTGTCGCCGGTGCCGCTCACGCCGAACATGCCGGTGCGCACGTCGACGATGTCCAGCGGTGTCCGCGGCGCGGTGGTCGGGTCGGGGCCGGCGGGCAGGTTCTGGGAGCCGGCCTCGAGGGCCGCGGCGCTGGTGCGCTGCGTCCCCGCGGGGGCGGGCTCGCCGGGCTTGACCGCCGCCGAGGCGTCGGCCTTCTCGGCCGTCGGCTTCGTGCCCTCGGTGGGACGGTCGGCCGTCGGGGACGTGGCGTCCTCGCGCGGGGTCGACGTCGCCTCGGGCTTCGTGCCCGTCGTCGGGTCGGTGCCCTCGGGCGTCCCCTCGGCGGGGGTCGTGCGCTCGTCGCTCATCGCAGCAGTCCCGTCATGTGCGACGTCGGGGTCGCGGCCATCGCGGCCTCCTGCGCCTTGCGGGCGGCCTCCTGGCGGTTGACGCCGAGCGGCTCGTCCTGGATCTGCTGGTGCAGCGCGAGGATCGCGTGCAGCAGCATCTCGGGACGCGGAGGACAGCCGGGCAGGTAGATGTCGACCGGGACGATGTGGTCGACGCCCTGCACGATCGCGTAGTTGTTGAACATGCCGCCCGAGGACGCGCAGACGCCCATCGACAGCACCCACTTGGGGCCGGCCATCTGGTCGTAGACCTGCCGCACCACGGGGGCCATCTTCTGGCTGACCCGACCGGCGACGATCATGAGGTCGGACTGGCGCGGCGAGGCACGGAAGACCTCCATGCCGAGGCGCGAGATGTCGTACCGGCTGGTGCCGGCGGCCATCATCTCGATCGCGCAGCACGCGAGCCCGAACGTCACGGGCCACAGCGATGCCTTGCGGAAGTAGCCGACGAGGTCCTCGACCGTCGTCAGCAGGAAGCCCGAGGGCGCTTCCTCGATGCCCATGTCAGCCCCTCCTCAGGGTCGGTCGGCTGCGCGTCGTGGCGGGTTCGGCGTGCTGCTGCATCAGTCCCACTCCAGACCGCCGCGCTTCCACTCGTAGACGAACGGCACCGTGATGATCAGCAGGAACGCCATCATGGCCACGAGGCCGTAGGTCGCGAGCTCCGTGAAGCCGACGGCCCACGGGTAGAGGAAGACGACCTCGATGTCGAAGATGATGAAGGTCATCGCGACCAGGTAGTACTTGATCGGGAAGCGCCCGCCGCCGATGGCGTGGGGCGTCGGCTCGATGCCGCACTCGTACGCCTCGAGCTTGGCGCGGTTGTAGCGCTTGGGACCGAGGATCGCGCTGGCGCCGACACCACCCAGGGCGAGGACGGCCGCGATCCCGATCATCACCAGGAGCGGGATGTACGGGTTGCTCATCGAGCGGTCCTCCTCTTCGACGACGCCGGGCCGGTGGTCCGGGCGGTGCGGGTGCGGGGTGTGCCGGGTGCGTCAGGCATCGGGCGCCAACCGGGCGAGTCCGGCGATGACGCGGTCCACGACGTCGCCCCCTCGCGGTTCGTAGCAGTCGGCCAGCAGCTTGAGCACGAACTTCATCAGCAGCGGCCGGGGCAGACCGTACCGCGTGCACACGTGCATCACCTGCGGGTGCTCGATGAGTCGCACGAAGATCCGACCGAGCGTGTAGTACCCGCCCAGGTCGTCCTTCATGCGCTGCTGGTACGTCGCGAGGGACCGCTCGCGACCGGCGGCCGACCCGCGGGCCAGACCCTGCGCGATCGCATCGGCCGCGACGCGCCCGGCCTGCAGGCCGTACGCGATGCCCTCGCCGTTGAACGGGCTGACCATGCCGGCCGCGTCACCGGCGAGCAGCAGCCCGTCGGCGTAGAGCGGCCCGCGGTTGAAGCCCATGGGCAGCGCCGCGCCGCGGACGGGCGCGACCTGGTTGTCCGGCGTGAACTCCCACTCGGCGGGCGCGTTGGCCATCCACCGGGCGAACAGGTCCTTGTAGTCGACCTTGGTGGCCGCGGCCGTCGAGCTGACCGAGCCCAGGCCGACGTTCGCGGTGCCGTCGCCGAGGGCGAAGATCCAGCCGTAGCCCGGCATGAGGTTGGACCGGCCGGGCGCACCGTCCCACAGCTCGAGGTGCGACTCCATCCAGGCGTCGTCGTGGCGCGGGGTGCGGAAGTACGTGCGCACCGCGACGCCCATCGGCCGGTCGTCGCGCTTGGCGCGCCCGACGGCGGTGGCGAGCCGGGCGGAGACGCCGTCGGCGGCGACCACCACGGGGGCGCGGTACGTGACCTCGTCGCCGGCGGCCACGGTGCGGCGACCGTCGACCCCGACCGCCCGCGCCCGCACGCCCACGACGCGGCCCGTGCGCTCGTCGCGCACCGGGGCCGTCACGGAGGTGCCCTCGAGCAGCTTGGCGCCGGCGGCACGGGCGTGCTCGGCGAGGATCTGGTCGAACGACGTGCGGGCGCGGGCGAGGCCGTAGGACGGGTAGCTCGACAGCTCCGGCCACGGCAGCTCGAGGCGGTGCCCGCCGCCGATGACGCGCAGGCCCTTGTTGCGGATCCAGCCGTCCTGCTCGCGGATCGGCACGCCCATGCGCACCAGCTCGGCGACCGCGCGCGGCGTCAGCCCGTCGCCGCAGATCTTGTCGCGCGGGAACGTCGCCTTCTCCAGCAGCAGGACGTCGAGCCCGGCGGCCGCGCAGTGGTACGCCGCGGAGGCACCGGCCGGACCGGCGCCGACGACGATGACGTCTGCGTCATCGGTCGTTCCGTCCACCCTTGCCACCCCACTTGTGACGACGTTCACGTGCGACTCCGGCGAGTGTAACCAGCCCCTCAGACGCTGTCTGCGAAGGGTTGGCTTACCTCACGGACCCCCCGGGACGATGGTCCTGCTGACGCGCCCGGAGCAGTGCCGACGGCTCCTCCGCCGCCCTGCGACCGCGCCGTGGAGCGCCGGGCAGCACCCATCGTCCCCGAGGCTCGGGCCCAGCGCAGCGCGGCGGGTCGCGCAGCGCACACCCGCCCCGGCGCCGGAGCCCAGTCCGCAGGGCGGCGAGCGTCACACCGCCGCGTCGACGGCACCCTCGACGACGTCGCCGGACCGCACGCGCGAGCCCGCCGACGGGCCCGTGACCGGGGACCCGGTGTCAGGGCCGGCGGGCCCGGTGCAGGGCGACGACCCCGCCCGTGAGGTTCCGGAACGCGACCTGCTCCCAGCCCGCCCGGCGCACCATCAGGCCCAGCTCACGCTGGTCCGGCCACTCCCGGATCGACTCGGCGAGGTAGACGTACGCGTCCGGCTCCTTGGACACGGCCCGGGCCACCGGCGGCAGGGCACGCATCAGGTAGTTCGTGTAGACGGTGCGGAACGGCGCGAACGTCGGCCGGGAGAACTCGCAGACCACCAGGCGCCCGCCGGGGCGGGTCACGCGCAGCATCTCGCGCAGTGCCGCGTCGACGTCCGTGACGTTGCGCAGGCCGAAGGACATGGTCACGGCGTCGAACGACTCGTCGGCGAACGGCAGGTGCAGGGCGTCGCCCGCCACGAACGGCAGGTCGGGGCGGCGACGGCGACCCACCCGCAGCATCCCGGTCGACAGGTCGCACGGCACCACGTGCACGCCCGCGTCGGCGAGCGGCTCGCTCGACGTGCCCGTGCCGGCGGCCAGGTCCAGCACGGTCTCGCCCCGCTGGGCGTCGACCGCGGCGAGCGTGGCCCGGCGCCAGGCGCGGTCCTGCCCGAGCGAGATCACGTCGTTCGTGAGGTCGTACTTGTGCGCGACCGCGTCGAACATGGCGGCGACGTCGCGGGGGTCCTTGTCGAGGGCGGCGCGAGGCATGCGCCCATCGTCGCAGGTCCGGGTCGAGGTGCGCGCACCCTGCTCGGGTAGCGTGGACGCGGCCGCCCGCCGGCGGCACTGCTCGATGAACCCGGGGGCCCACCAGCCATGCCGCAGTACGCGATCCTCGTCCACCCCTCGGCCAACCGGGTCTACTCGCGGCACGCCGCGCGCCTCACGCGCAACGAGCTGCTCGCGCTCGACGACCTGCTGCTCGACGGTCGCCTCGCCGCCCTCGGCGGTCCCGAGGAGCGCACCATGGGCGGCGTCGACTACCTCGTGGTCCCCGCCCCCGACCTCGACCGTGACGAGCTGGGCGTCCTGGGGAACCTCTCGTCGCTGCTCGCGCTGTTCGAGCTGCGCGACGACGGCGCCCTGGTCCCGCTCGACCCCGAGCGGCTCGACCGGTACGACGACGACCTGCTGACGATCCTCAAGTACGTCGGCAAGACCAACGAGCAGCTCACGCGGCTGCTGCTCAACGTGACCGCGGCCGCCGCCGTGCCGCTCGACGGGTTCCTGCGCTCGCGCCTGCGCGTGCTCGACCCGATGTGCGGGCGGGGCACCACGCTCAACCAGGCCCTGATGTACGGCTGGGACGCGTACGGCGTCGACGTCGACCGCAAGGACGTCGAGGCGTACACGGCGTTCGCGGAGCGGTGGCTGCAGGACAAGCGCCTCAAGCACCGGTCGAAGTCGTCGCGCGTGCGCGTCGCGGGGCGCAACCTCGGGCGACGCACGACCTTCGAGCTCTCGGCCGACAAGGAGGCCTACCGCGCGGGCGACCTGCAGACGCTCGAGGTCACGCAGGCCGACACACTCGACGTCGACCGCATGTACCGCGCCGGGTTCTTCGACGTCGTCGTCGCCGACGCGCCGTACGGGATCCAGCACGGCTCGGTCACCGGCCCCCGGACCCCCTCGCGCTCGCCGCGGGACCTGCTCACCGACGCCGTGCCCGTCTGGACCCGGGTGCTGCGCCGCGGCGGGGCGCTCGGGCTGTCGTGGAACACCAAGGTCCTGCCGCGCGAGGACCTGGTCGCGATGCTCGAGGACGCCGGCCTGGAGCCCCTGGACGGGCCGGGCGTGCTCGACCTCGCGCACCGCGTCGACCACGCCATCGACCGCGACGTCGTCGTCGCGCGCAAGCCCGCCTGACGGCCAGGTCACACCCGCGCCGCGCGAGCGACGCCCGTCGAGGGCCTACCCTGAAGTCGATGAGCACGTCGCCCAGCTCCCCCGCCACCGGGGGCGTCCCGCACCCCCTGGTGGTCCGCACCGTCGAGTGCCACGACCTGCCGGCGAGCGGCTCCCCCGACCCGGCCGACCTGCTCGGTCTCCTCGGTCCCGACGCGCCGCTGGCCTGGGTGCGCCGCGGCGACGGGCTCGTGGCCTGGGGCGAGGCCGTGCGCGTGGAGGTGCAGGGCGCCGACAGGTTCGCCGCCGCCGAGCGCGCGTGGCACGACGTCCTGGGCCGTGCGATCGTCCGCGACGAGGTCCGCCTCCCGGGCACCGGCCCGGTCGCGTTCGGCTCCTTCGCGTTCGACGACGACTCCCCCGCCGGCGGCGTCGTGGTCGTCCCGCGGGTCGTCGTCGGGCGACGCGACGGCCGCACCTGGCTGACCACGGTGAGCACCGCCGGCGAGCTCGGGCCCGCCCCCGCCCTGCGCGACGTGCTGCCGGCGCGCACGCCCCCGCGGGCCCCCGGCCGGGTGACGTACACCGACGGTGCCGTCGACGCCGAGGCGTGGCTCGACGTGGTCGCGCGCGGCGTCGCCGCGATCCGCGCCGGCGAGGTGGAGAAGGTCGTGCTGGCCCGCGACGTCCACGCGTGCACCGAGCACCCGATCGACGTCCGGTGGGCCCTGCAGCGACTGGCCGACCGCTACCGCTCGTGCTGGACGTTCAGCGTCGACGGCATGATCGGCGCGACCCCCGAGCTGCTGGTCCGCTCCGAGCGCGGGCTGGTGACGTCGCGCGTGCTCGCCGGCACCATCCGGCGCACCGGCGACGACGACGCCGACATGGCGCGTGCCGCGATCCTGGCGCACTCCTCCAAGGACCTCGAGGAGCACGAGTACGCGGTGGCGTCGGTGGCGCGCGCGCTCGCGCCGTTCTGCTCCTCCTCCAACGTCCCCGACGTGCCGTTCGTGCTGTCGCTGCCGAACGTGCTGCACCTCGCGTCCGACGTCACCGGCGTGCTGGCGACGCCGCAGGGGGACGAGGCGCACCCGTCCTCCCTGGCCCTCGCCGCCGCCCTGCACCCGACGGCGGCCGTGTGCGGCACGCCCACCCAGGCCGCCCGCGCGCTCATCGCCCGGATCGAGGGCATGGACCGCGGACGCTACGCCGGGCCCGTCGGCTGGTTCGGTGCGGACGGCGACGGCGAGTGGGGCATCGCGCTGCGCTCGGCCGAGGTGGACGGGCAGGACCCGCACCGTCTGCGCCTGTTCGCGGGGTGCGGCGTCGTGGCCGCGTCGGACCCCGCCGCCGAGCTCGCGGAGTCGCGCGCCAAGCTCGACCCCATGCGCCACGCCCTGTCCTGACCCCGGCGTCCGTCCTGACACCGCCGCGGCGCGCTCGGGGCTCCTCGCCTCGCGCCGCGGGGCGGGCCGCCGCTCCGACGCGCCGGGGCCCGCAGGCGTCGTGGCCGCCCCCCCCCCCCCCCCCCCCCCCCCCCCCCCCCCGC
>JAEWEJ010000019.1 GCA_023389455.1 Actinomycetes bacterium
GCCTCGCGCGTCCCCCCGCGCGCCGGCGTCCGCACCGGTGCGCGGCCCCGTCCCGAGATGCGCGCGGCCCGGACGTCACCGACGGTGGTCCCCGGGCGGTGCACCCGCCGCCCCCGACCCAGCAGAGGAGGACGCCCATGACCCGCACGGTCTCCGAGCTCATGACGCCGCACCCCACGGTCGTCGAGGTCAGCGACACGCTCCACGCGGTCGCGCAGACCATGGCCACGCAGGACCTCGGCTCCCTCGTCGTCGCGCAGGACGGCACCGTCGTCGGCATCGTCACCGACCGCGACCTCGTCGTGCGCGGGCTCGCCGAGGGCATCGGCCTGGACGCGCCGGTGGGCAGCCTCGCGACGGGCGACCCGCTGACGGTCGGGCCCGACGACGACCTCGCCGACGTCGTGCGCATCATGCGCGAGCAGGCGGTCCGGCGGGTGCCGGTGGTCGAGGGCGGCCAGGCCGTCGGGGTCCTGACCATCGGCGACCTCGCCGCGGAGCTCGACCCCACGTCCGCGCTCGCCGACATCTCCGAGGCGCCCGCGAACGACTGAGGCGGCCGCGCGCGGCCCGTCGCCCGACGGCGGCCACCCCACCCGGGGGCGGCCGCCGTCGCGCTGCCCACGCCCGCCCGGCCCACTCCACGAGTGGGTGCGACGTCCCCGCTCCAGATGCCGGTCCGCGTCGTCCCCACCACCATGGGCGCATGGCTGACCAGACGACACCCCAGGACCCGACCACCCAGCATCCCGACCCCGAGACGCAGACGGCCGAGCAGATCGAGCACCCGGGGCGGACCGGGGACATGCGCAAGGAGCCCGACCACGGCGAGGAGTCGTACCGCGGCTCCGGACGCCTGGAGGGGCGCCGCGCGCTGATCACCGGCGGCGACTCCGGCATCGGCCGTGCCGTGGCCATCGCGTTCGCCCGTGAGGGCGCCGACGTGGCCATCTCCTACCTCCCCGAGGAGGAGGAGGACGCCCGCCGCACGCTCGCGTGGATCGAGAAGGCGGGCCGCCGAGGCCTGCTGCTGCCCGGCGACATCCGCGACGAGGTGCACGCCCGCTCGCTGCCGGAGCGCGTCGTCGAGGCGTTCGGCGGCCTGGACGTGCTCGTGAACAACGCGGCGTACCAGATGGCGCAGACCGGCGGCCTCGCGGACATCACCACCGAGCAGCTCGACCGCGTGCTCAAGACCAACGTGTACGCCATGTTCTGGATCACGCAGGCGGCGCTCCCGCACCTGCCCAGCGGCGCGTCGATCATCAACACGTCGTCGATCCAGGCGTTCGACCCCAGCCCGCCGCTGCTCGACTACGCGTCGACCAAGGCCGCGATCTACAACTTCACCAAGGGCCTGGCGCAGCAGCTCGCCGAGGACGGCATCCGCGTCAACGCGGTGTGCCCGGGCCCCATCTGGACGCCGCTGATCCCCGCGACGATGAACGCCGAGAAGGTCGAGGACTTCGGCGCCGACACCCCGCTGGGCCGTGCCGGGCAGCCGGCCGAGCTCGCGCCCGCGTACGTGTTCCTCGCGTCGCAGGAGTCGTCGTACGTCACCGGCGACCGGATCCTGGTGACCGGCGGGCGCTCCTGATGCGCGTCGTCGTCGTGGGCGGCCACGGCAAGGTGGCCCGGCTGCTGGCGCCGCTGCTGGTCGCGCGCGGCGACGTCGTCGTCCCGCTCGTGCGCAGCCCGGAGCACGCCGACGAGCTGGCGGCCCTGGGCACGCAGCCCGCGCTCCTGGACATCGAGTCCTCCGACGCGGACGACTTCGCCGCCGTCCTGGCCGGCGCCGACGCCGTGGTCTTCGCGGCCGGCGCCGGCCCGGACGGCCGGGCGGACCGCAAGCGGACCGTCGACCTCGAGGGCTCGCTGAAGTCGCAGGAGGGTGCCCGCCGCGCCGGTGTCCGCCGGTTCGTGCAGGTGTCCGCGATCGGCGTCGACGAGCCGGTCGCCGACGACACGCAGGCCGTGTGGGCCGCGTACGTCACGGCCAAGCGCGACGCCGACGAGGCGCTGCGCGCCTCCGGGCTGGACTGGACGATCCTGCGGCCCGGCGCCCTGACCGACGCGCCCGGCACCGGACTGGTCCGGCTCGGCGAGAGCGTGCCGCGCGGTGAGGTCCCGCGGGCGGACGTCGCGGCGGTGCTCGCCGCCGTGCTGGCCGACGACGCGACGACCGGCCACCAGTGGGAGCTGGTGGGCGGCGACGTGCCGGTCGAGGACGCCGTGCGGGCCGCGACCTGAGCCGCGCTCAGCCCGCAGTGCGCGCCGCGACCTGAGCCGCTCAGGGCGAAGTGCGCATGGCGACCTGAGCCGCGCTCAGCCCGCAGTGCGCTCCGCGACCAGCACGTGGTGCGGGTGCACGCGGCGGGCGTCGAGGCGGGTGGCCGTCACGGTCAGCCCCGCCTCGCGCAACCAGCCGGCCATCACGTCCGGGGGCACGAAGGTGAAGGTCCGCGACCCCTCGGTGATGCGCAGGACGCGCACCGAGAGGGTCTCCTGCCAGCGGTTCCAGGTGGCCTTCCACGCCGGTGACGTGCCCATCTCCTTGACGAGCAGCCGGCCGCCGGGCGCCACCTGCGCGGCGGCCGCGGTCAGCAGCCGGCGCTGCGCGTCCGCCGGGAGCAGGTAGAGCACGTCGACGACCGCGACGGCCGACCACGGCCCGTCCGGCACGGCGCCGTCCGGCGCGACGGTCAGCTCCAGGTTCGGCAGCCGCGCCGCCGCCCCGGCGCCCACGGCGACCTTCGCGGCGTCGATGTCGACGCCGACGACCTGCCGGGCCGGGCCCGACACCGCCGCGTACGCGCTGAACAACCCGTGCCCGCAGCCGATCTCCAGCACCGGCCCGGCCTCGGGCAGCAGGGCCACGAGGCGGCGGAACGGCGCGCTCCACCACCGGACGTGCACGTGCGCGCGCTCCTGCCAGGGGGCGTCGCGGTACAGGGCGAGCGCCCGGCGTCCCGCGGCGTCGGGTCGTCGGGTCATGGCCGTCCCTCCGTGCTGGTGCTGCTGCGGTCCAGCCCACCGAACCCGGTGAGCTCGTACCCGCACGCGTCCACGTGCGCCCGCGTGCGGGGCGAGGTCAGGGCCGCCAGCTCGTCCGCCCAGCGGTAGTCCCAGGTGAAGCGCCCGGCGTCCGGGTCGTCGGCGACGCCGGGGTGCGTGTTGACCTCCAGCGTGCGGGCGCCGCGGGCCGCGGCGGACGTCAGCGTCGCCGCGAGCCGTGCCTCGTCCATCGCACCCGCCTCGTCGAGCCCGGCGTAGTCCTGCGTCGTCGTCAGGCCGGCGCGGTCCAGGCGGCGGCGCAGCGCCCCGCTCAGCACACCGACGCCCGCACCCGTCACCCCTCGGGCGCGGCTGCGCGGCAGCCGCACGGCGGGCACGCCCGCGCCGAGCGCGAGCTCGGTGACCACCTGCGCCACCACCGGCCACAGGTGGGTGTGCTGGTGGGTGTCCAGGTGGGTCACCGGCACGCCGACGCCCTGCACCCGCTCCAGCTGCGCCGTCAGCTCGCGGCGCACGTCGTCCGGGTCGATGCGCCCGGCCAGGCCCCGGGCGACGACGGTGCGGTAGCTCAGCGGGAACCTGCCGTCCCGGCCCACGAGCGTCGGGACCTCGCGCGCGGACAGCAGCGGCGGGTCCTCGCCGACGAGCGCCAGGTGGGCCCCCAGCTCGAGCGCGGGGTGGTCGCGCAGCACCCGGGCCGCGTCGTCGAACGCGGTGCCCACGGCCAGCAGCGAGGTCGCCGTGACGATGCCGTCGCGGTGCGCGCGCCGGACGGCCTCGTTGACGCCCCGGGTCAGCCCCAGGTCGTCGGCCGTGACGACGAGGAGCCGCCTCACGCGGGCGGCCCCGCCGGGCGGGAGGGCAGGGCGCGCAGCTCGCGGCGCAGGGACCACATCTCCCCGAGCATGGTGCGGATGACCCCGAGCGACGACAGCGTCGAGATGCCGCGCGTGCGCGGGAAGTAGTCCACGCCGATCTGCAGCACCTGGAACCCGGCCTTCTGCGCCCGGACCAGCAGCTCGGCGTCGATGAACGACCCCTCGCTGCGCAGCGTCACGTGCTCCAGCACCTCGCGCCGGACGAGCTTGAAGGCGAAGTTCACGTCCCGCACCCGGGTGCCGAACATCGCGCGGACCAGCCCGTTGTAGAAGAAGGAGTAGACGGCGCGCCGTGGTCCCTCGCCCGTGCGGTCCAGGCGGTAGGCGCTGACGATGTCGACCTCGTAGGTCTGCAGGACCCGCAGGGCGCGGGCCAGCTCGCGCATCTCGAACGGCAGGTCGGCGTCCGTGTAGAGCACGACGTCGCCCTTGGCCGCGTCGAAGCCGGTGCGCATCGACCCGCCGAGCTTGCGGTTGACGGGGTGGTGCACGACCCGCACGTGCGGGTCCTCCGCCGCGAGCAGGTCCGCGATCTGCGGGGTGCGGTCCGTCGAGGCGTCGTCGACGACGATCACCTCGTAGTCGAGCACGTGGCCCTCCTCGACCAGCTCGCGACAGGCCACCGACGCTGCCGCGACGGCGCGCTCGATGTACTCCTCCTCGTTCCACATCGGGAAGAAGACGGAGATGCGGGACAACGGCCCCGGACCGCGTGTGGACGTCATGACACTGCCACCCCTCTGCCGAACAGGTACGTGAGCACGACGAGCAGGGACCCCGACACGACCAGCGTGACCGGGACGACCCACCGCCCTCGCCGTTCGGCGAGGAAGCTCCCCGCCGCCGCCATCACCGGGAACGCGACCAGGACGTACCGGCCCGCCCCCATGAAGTCCTTCGTCCCGATGATCGGGATCAGCAGCACGACCGCGGCGTAGGCGGCGTAGCCCCACCCGAACAGCCGCTGGACGCGCCGCAGGAGCAGCACCGCGCACAGGCAGGCGAGCGCCTGCAGCGTCAGCAGCAGCGCGATGTCGTACGGCCCCTTGATCACCGTGCCGGCGTAGACGAGCTTGAACCAGGTCCGCGGCCCGACGCCCTGGTTCCAGCCCGGTGCGGACTCCACCTCGACGAACGCGAGGGGGTTGCCGAACTGCAGCCACAGGTACAGGCACCACGCGGCGAGCCCCAGCCCGGAGGCCAGCACGCCGACGTGCCGCAGCCGCACGTCGCGCACGGCGGCGACGAGGTCGCGCCAGCCGGGCCACGTCGGGGTCGCCCCACCCGCCGCGGCGCCGCCCGCGGTGGTCGCGTCGCCCGCTGTCGGGTCGTCCGCCGTGGACGCCTCCACCGCCGTCGCGCCCTCCGTCGTGGTCGCCCCGACCGCCGTTCCGCCGCCCGCGGCGGCGCGGGCCCGTCGGTCCTCCGCGAGCATCTCCAGGGTCCGCACCACGAGCCCGACCGCGACGGCCACGCCCACCGGCCGGCCGGCGGTGGCGATCGCCCCGACCAGCCCCGCGGCCAGGTACCACCGGCGCTCCAGCAGCACGAACGCACCGATCGCGCTGAGCATGAAGAGCGAGTCGGCGTACATCGGCCCGTAGAGGAAGAACGCGTAGGGGTACAGCAGCACCACCGCGACCGCGAGCACCGCCGCACGCCGCGGCAGCCGCCGCCGCGTCCAGAAGGCGAACAGCACGACGGCGACGAGCCCGCACAGCACGCTCAGCAGCTGCCCGGCGACCTGGTGGTCGCCCAGGACGTCGCCGAGCCCGCGCACGCCCAGCGGGTACGCGGGGAAGAACGCCACGGGTGACTGCTGCCCCGGCGCGTACGAGTACCCGGCGCGCACGATCCCCAGGTACCAGCCCGCGTCGAACTGGTACCAGCCGTCGAGCCACGACGGCCCCGTCAGCTCGGGGTCCTGGCGCACCTGCGACCGTGTCGCCACCGCGACCACGGTGGACAGCACGACGACCAGCAGCACGAACGCCCCGGCCACCACGGCCCCGTACCGTCGCCCCTCGCGCCGTGCGACGGGCTGCGCCTCGGTCCTCGTCATGGCCGATGTCACCTGAATCCCTGCTCTCCGTGTCCGGCTCGCACCGCGGCGGACGACGCGAGCATAGGGTGAGACGTCCGGCAAACCGGCATGGTTGGGGCGCGTCCGGGTGACGTTCGTGCGACCGGGACTCGACGAGGGTGAGGTGACAGGTGGTCGGGCTGCTCTGCGTCGCGGGCTCCGCACTGTGCTCGGGCTCCGCCGTCGTGCTGCAGGCCGTCGCCGTGCGCCGGGTGCCGCCCGACACGGGCCTGGGCACGACGCTGGCACGCCGGCTGCTGACGTCCCCCGTCTACCTGGCGGCGCTCGCGCTCGTGGCCCTCGGGTTCGGGCTGTCGTTCGTCGCGCTGCGCACCCTGCCGCTGTTCCTCGTGCAGGCCGGGCGCGCGTCGGGGCTGGCCGTCGCGGCCGTCCTGGCGGTGCTCGTCCTCGGGGCGCGCTTCGCGCGGCGGGACGCCGCCGGCCTGGTCGCGCTGGGCGTCGGGCTGGTCGTGCTCGCGCTCAGCGTCGCGTCCGCGCCGGTCGCGGCCCCCGCGGCCGGGGTGCCGCTCGGTCTGCTCGCCGCCGCGCTCCTGCTGGGGGTCGTCGCCTGGCGCGTGGCCGCCCGGCCGCCCTCGACCCGCACCGGCATGGTGCTCGCCGTCCTGGCGGGGTGCGGCTACGCCGTGCTGGCCCTCGCCGCGCACGTGGTCGACCCCTCCCGCCCGCTCGCGCTGCTGCAGGACCCCGCGCTGTGGGCGGG
>JAEWEJ010000062.1 GCA_023389455.1 Actinomycetes bacterium
ACGCTCGTCGGCGGCCTGGGGCAGCTCTCGGCGGGCGCGTCGGCCCTGCGGTCCGGGTCCTCGCAGCTCGCCGACGGTGCCGGGCGCCTGGCCGACGGCTCCTCGACCCTGGTCGCGGGCACCGGGCGGCTCACCGCCGGCGCGGACCAGCTGGCGACCGGTCTGCGGACCGCCGCCGACGGCTCGCTCACCCTGGCCGACGGGATCACCGCGGCCGCCGACGGCGCCCCCGCGCTCGTCGACGGTGCGGGCCGGCTCTCCGAGGAGGGCACGTCGGTGCTGGTGGAGACCGGATCCGCCACGGCCGCGGACTACGGCGTGAAGTACGCCGTCATCCAGGCCGGTGCGGAGCGCGCCGCGACCGAGTCCATGGCGTACGGCGGCCCCGAGGGCGCGGCGTCCGTGACCGCGTACTCGATCGACATCGCCGCCGCCGACGGGGCGGGCGCGAGCTCCGTCGGGCGCGGGGTGGCCGCCGCCGCGCTGTTCGGGATCGGGGCGCTGCTGGCCGGGCTGGGGCGGCGCCGGTTCGTCTGACGGACGTCGGCGGGCTGGGCTCGACCCGGCCCGCCGACGTCACGCCTCCGGCAGCACCTCGCGCAGGCGCGCGGCGAACGCCTCCGGCTGGCCCGGCATCCCGAACTCGTCGCCCAGGAAGCCGCCGTGGTTGCTGGGGAAGACCGCGACCTGCGTGCCGAGCAGGTCCGCGAGCGCGTGGGTCGTGCGCCACGTGATGGTGCCGTCGCTCTCGATCCCCGCGGCGAGCACGACGGTGGTCGGGGAGGACCGCAGCGTCGCGACGTCCGGGACGTACCCCTCGACCGGCGCGGACGACCCCGACATCAGCGGGTCGTCACGCGACCCGTCGTCCTCCGTGGGCAGGCCGAACTGGGCGGGGTCGGGCAGCTCGACGAGGAAGTCCGCGGGGAAGGGCCCCTGCCACGAGGTGAGGGCGATGAACGCCGCCATGCCGTGCCCCCAGCCGCGCTCCTGGTAGGCGGCGTCGCCGCGCGCCGACGCCGCCCGGGCGTTCTCGGCGTCGGGCAGCACCGCGAGCAGCGGCGGCTCGTGCGCGACGAGCGTGCGGACGTCCTGCGGGAAGGCGGTGACCCACGCCAGGCCGGTGACGGCGCCGCCGCTGCTGCCGAAGACGTCGACCGGGCCGGCGTCGAGCGACGCGACCAGGGCGTGCAGGTCCTGCGCCTGCACGGCCGGGTCGTGGTCGGTGCGTCCGTCGTCGCGCGTGCTGCGCCCGAGGCCGCGGGGGTCGTACGTGACGACGGTCCGGTCGGCGAAGTGGGAGGCCAGGGTGCCGAATCCGCTGGCGTCCATCGGCTGGCCGATCATCACGAGCGGGGGGCGGCCGTCCGCGGTCGGCAGCGGGCCGCGCACGTCGTAGGCGAGGGTCGCGCCGGGCACGTCGAGGGTGCGGTACGTCGCGGTGTCGGTCATCGGGTCCTCCGGGGTGGGTGCGCGGGGTACCCGGATCCGACCCGGCGGCGTGCCGGAACTCATCGGGTGAGCGCACGCGGACGGGTCCAGGCAGGTGGGGCGCCCGGGCTCGCACGGGGCCGGGGCCGCCCGGCCCGCACCCCGGCGCTGGCCCGTGCGTCCACCCGTCCATATCGTGGGTGCCCTCGCCGGCGACGCCACGCTCGCGGCACCTGCCCGTCCCCCGCCCCGGAGCGTCATGCCGTCCACCGCCGTCCCGCTGCGCGTCCGCCGGGCACGCGCCGCCGTCAGCGCGGTCTTCCTCGTCAACGCCGTCCTGTACGCGAACGTGGTGCCCCGCCTGCCCGAGGTGAAGGACCGCCTCGACCTGACCAACGCGGCGTTCGGCGCGGCCATCGCGGCGATGCCCGTCGGCGCGCTGGTGTCCGGCCTGCTCGCCCCCGTGCTCATCCGGCGGTTCGGGTCGGCCGCGGTGGCGTCGTTCGGGCTCGTCGGCCTCGCCGCCGCCGTCGCGGCCGTGCCGGTGGCCGGCAGCTGGGCCGTGCTGGCCGCGGTCTTCCTGGTCGCCGGTGCCGTCGACGCCGTCGTCGACGTCGCGCAGAACTCCCACGGGTTCCGCGTGCAGCGCCTGTACGGACGCTCGATCGTCAACGCCTTCCACGGCCTGTGGAGCGTCGGCAGCGTGCTCGGCGGTCTGCTCGGCGCGGCCGCGGCCGGGCTGGGCGTGCCGCTGCCCGTGCACATCGCGGTCACGTCGGCCGTGTTCGCCCTCGTCGCCGTGGTCGCCCACCGCTTCCTGCTGCCCGGGCCCGAGGACGCCGAGCGCACGCCGGGCACCGGCGACGACGACGCCGGCACGGTCGACGCGCCGGTGCGCGGCACGCTGCGTCGCGCCGCCGGGCGCACCGTGCTGCTGCTGGCCGTGCTCGGCGTCCTGGCCGCGTGCGGCGCGTTCGTCGAGGACGCCGGGTCCTCGTGGGGCGCGCTGTACCTGCGGGGCGAGGTGGGCGTCGGTGCGGCCGCCGCCGGCCTGGCCTTCGTCTCCCTCCAGGTGGCCATGACGGTCGGGCGCCTGACCGGCGACCGCGTCGTCGACCGGTTCGGCCAGCGTCGCGTCGCGCGCGTCGGCGGTGTCGCGATCGCCGTGGGCATGGGGCTCGCGCTCGCCGTCCCGTCGCTGACGACCGCGCTCGTCGGGTTCGCGTTCGCCGGGCTCGGCGTCGCGACGCTGGTGCCGGCCGTGATGCACACCGCCGACGAGCTGCCCGGCCTGGCGCCGGGCACCGGGCTGACCGTCGTCAGCTGGCTGCTGCGCGTCGGGTTCCTCGTCTCGCCCACCGTCGTCGGCCTGGTGGCGGACGCGTCGAGCCTGCGGGTCGCGCTGCTGGGAGTCGTCGGGGCGGGCGTCCTGACCGCCGCCCTGGGACGTGTGCTCGTCGCCGACGGGGGGCAGACGGGCGCTGCCGCCCCGGCGCCCGCGGGACCGGCGGCGGCACCTCAGCCCTGACGGCGCGCGGCGCAGGCCGGCACGGACGTGACCAGCCTCCGTCGGGGGTGCGGGCGCGGACGGCACGGCGCGCGGGACGCGGGTGTCGGTGGCCCCTGCCATGCTCGGTCGTGGAGCCGCTGCTCGGTGGTGAGCACACGTGGTGGCGCGGCCCGGCGCCCACCTCACCGCCGCGCTGCCCGTGCCGGAGGTCCCCGTGCCCGACGACGACGCACCGCCCACCACGACGCCGGGCGCCGGCGCCCCGGACCTGACCGTGCGCGAGCTCGACGCCTCGACGTGGGACGCGTTCGCCGAGCTCGTCGAGCGGAACAACGGGATCTTCGGCGGCTGCTGGTGCATCGGCTGGCACCCGGAGTGCGGTCGGCGCGGCATCAGCCACCGGGACGTCAAGGAGCAGCGCGTGCGCAGCGGCGGCGCCCACGCCGCGCTCGTCCTCGACACCGCCAGCCGGGCCCAGGGCTGGGCCCAGTACGGCAGCCCGCAGGAGCTGCCGAACATCAAGCACCGCCGCAGGTACGACCAGGAGCCCCCACCGGTGCCCGACTGGCGGATCGCGTGCGTGTACGTGGACCGGCGGCACCGCGGCCAGGGCGTCGCACGCGTCGCCCTGGAGGGCGCGCTCGACTCCATCGCCCGGCAGGGCGGTGGACGCGTCGAGGCGATCTCGGAGACGACCGCCGGCCGCGAGGCGCAGGGCCGCTTCCTGTTCAGCGGGACGGTCGAGCTGTTCGACCAGTACGACTTCGACCGGGTGCGGCAGGTCGGCATGCACGCGTGGATCGTCCAGCGGGTGCTGGCCGCGCACTGAGCGGGCGGCGGCGGCGGAGTGCTGCACGTGGCCCGGAGACACGATCGGCTGTCGAGCGACCCGGTGATGACCGGATCAGTCGAGCGAGCTCTGGACGCTCCTCAGCTGCACCAGCAGGGCCGGGATCACGTCGCGCGCCGTCGAGACGAGAACGTCGACGTCTGTCGACCAGTACCCGTGCACGATCCGGTTGCGCATCCCTGCGGCCCGGCGCCACGGCACATCGGGGTGCCGGTCCCGCGTCGCCTGGGAGACCTGGTTCGCCGCTTCGCCGAGGACGGTGAAGTTCGCAGAGGAGCGCGTCCCGCACCGTCGCGTCCTGCTCGACGGCATGCGTCACGGTCGGCCGTCAGCGCGATGATGCGTGTCGCAGCGCCGGCCATCTCGGCGACGAACAGGACGTCAGGCCGCATAGAGCGCCTGGGCCTCCGTCTCGATCCGTTCGCGCAGCAGCGGATGCACCGCCTTGCGTGACACGAGGTCCACCGGACGCCCGAGGATCTCCGACATCTCGTCGGCAGCGTCGACGATCTCCCAGGTGACGTGCCGGCCGGGAAGCAGGTCGTAGAGCACGTCGATGTCGGAGTCCGCACGATCCTCGCCCCGCGCCACCGAACCGAACACCTCGAGTCTGGCGAACCCGTAGCGCGCGCACAGCTCGACCAGCGCACGACGCTGGTGCTCGTCGACCCGGATCATGGCGAAAGGCTAGCCGCCCACGGGCCGGGAGGGGAGGAACCGCCACACCACCTCACCCGGATCGCCAACGTGACAGTGGTCGCACCGCCGGGGCCCGCACACCTGCGACGCGTACCATTTCTGCGGCCCTCGCCCCCGAGACGGCTCTTCTCCTGCAGGACGGACGGCGCATGCCCGCGCACACCACCACCCCGGTGCCCCCCACCGACGACACCCCCGACGCGACGACCGGCGCCGGCGTCGACCCCGCCGAGTTCGCGACGTTCCTGCGGGTGATGGACCAGGTCGCGGTGCTGCCGCAGGAGCACCCGCAGCACGCCGCCGCACGCCGCGCCGCCTCCGGCCTGTTCAAGGCCGCGAAGAAGCACCGCCGGGGCGAGAAGCGCCGCATGCTGGCCGAGGCCGACGCGGCCGTCATCGCCGCGACCGCCACCGGCAGCCCGGGCCGGATCGACGACGAGACGAACGGCATCCCGCTGTCCTCGTCGGCCACCGGGGCGATCGCCGGCACCCTGCTCAAGCCGCGCCCGTGCTACGTCTGCAAGGAGGACTACACGGTCGTCGACGCGTTCTACCACCAGCTCTGCCCGGCGTGCGCGGCGCTGCACCACGCCAAGCGCGACGCCCGCACCGACCTGACGGGCCGCCGAGCGCTGCTCACCGGCGGGCGCGCGAAGATCGGCATGTACATCGCGCTGCGCCTGCTGCGCGACGGCGCGGACCTGACGATCACCACGCGCTTCCCGCGGGACGCCGTGCGCCGGTTCGGCGCGATGGAGGACTCGGCCGACTGGATGGACCGGCTGCACGTCGTCGGGATCGACCTGCGCGACCCGTCGCAGGTGGTGTCACTCGCGGACCACGTGGCCGCGCAGGGCCCGCTCGACATCCTCATCAACAACGCCGCCCAGACCGTGCGCCGCTCCCCCGGTGCCTACGCGCAGCTCGCCGACGCGGAGTCCGCACCGCTGCCGACCGACGTGGCCGGGATGATCACGACCTTCGGCCAGACGAGCGACGCCCACCCGCGGGCGCTGGCGGGGTCCGTCAGCGAGCTCACCAGCCCGGCGCTGGCGATCGAGCGCGCGACCCGGGCCGCGGACGAGCTGGTGGCCCAGTCCCTCACGGCCGAGGCGGCGAGCCTCGAGCGGCTGGTCGCCGGCACGTCGATCGACGCCGGTGGCCTGATCCCCGACGTCGCCGAGACCAACTCCTGGGTCGCCACGGTCGAGCAGGTCGACCCGATGGAGCTGCTCGAGGTGCAGCTCTGCAACCAGACCGCGCCGTTCATCCTCATCAGCCGCCTGCGCCCCGCGCTGGCCGCGTCGCCCGCGCGCCGCACGTACATCGTCAACGTGTCCGCCATGGAGGGGGTGTTCTCCCGCGGCTACAAGGGCCCGGGCCATCCGCACACCAACATGAGCAAGGCCGCGCTCAACATGCTCACGCGCACCAGCGCGGCGGAGATGCTGACCGACGGCATCCTCATGACCGCGGTCGACACCGGCTGGATCACCGACGAGCGCCCCCACTTCACCAAGGTGCGGCTGGCCGAGGAGGGCTTCCACGCCCCACTCGACCTGGTCGACGGCGCCGCCCGGGTCTACGACCCGATCGTGCGCGGCGAGGCCGGCGAGGACCTGTACGGCTGCTTCCTCAAGGACTACGCCCGCTCGCAGTGGTGAACGCGTCCGGCGTCCGGGACGACGACGCCGCGAGACCGGGCTGACCTGGCGCATCCCGGGGGATGCGCCGACCTTCCCCGGTGTCGCGGCTGTCGTGTCTCAGGTGTCGTGCCTCAGGTGTCGTGCCTCAGGTGTCGTGTCTCAGGTGTCGTGTCTCGGGGTGCGCGGGCGTCGGGTCACGAGATGGTGACCGCGATTCCGTCCGCCTGGACGGCCTCCCACGCCTTGCGCGCCGCCTCGCCACCGACGTCGCCCTCGGCGACCCGCTTGCCCCGGGCGCGCAGCTCGCGGTTCGGCAGCCCGGTGCCCGGCAGCACCTGGGGCAGGGCGTCGACCGCCGAGAGCAGCGCCACGACGGACGCCTCGTGCGGGGTGGGCGCGCGGCCCACCACCAGCACCTCGTGCAGACCCCGCCGGACCTCCGCCTCGTGCAGCCCGTCGACCGCCGGCCACGAGGACGTCGGGAAGATCCCGAGGACCCGCCCCTCCTGCGCCCGCAGCACGCCGCGCTCGACGAGCCGCGCGTGGAGCCGCTCCCGCAGGCCCTTGCGGATCCGGTCGAGCACCGCGGCCGGCGACCCGTTGCCGGCGCCGACGCGCGCGAGCGCCTCGTCGAGGACGTCGTCGCCGAGCCGCGGTCCGGCGACGACCTGCAGCGTCGTGCGGCGCAGCACGCCGCCGGCGGTCACGACCTGCAGACGCCCGGCGGTTGCGAGCTGGGCGATCACCGCGCCCGCCACGGCGATGTCACGGCGGGTGCCGTCGACCAGGGACCGGCCCGTGGTGTCGTCGGTGAGCAGCAGGAGGACGTCCTCGGCCATGAGCATGCGGCCACGGTAGGGACGTGCCGTGGCGGACGCATCGGCCGCGGGACGGAGAGCGTGTCCTCGTGGCGCGGCCTGCGACGGTCCCCCGGCCGTGCGCCGCTCCCGTCGCACGACGGCCGGCTGGAGCCCGCTCGACCGCCACGGGCCGGGGACCGGCGCGCCGGGCGTCAGGCCCGGTCGGCGTCCTCGGTGGTCGGCCCGGGATGCGGACGGGTCGACGGCGGCGGGCCGGGGACCGGTGCGCCGGGCGTCAGGCCCGGTCGGCGTCCTCGGTGCTCCGCCCGGGTGCGGACGGGTCGACGGCCGTGTCGCCGACCAGCGTCGCCAGGTCCGCCTCGAGCGCCGCGAGCCGGTCCGGGCCCAGCCGCTGGGCCCACTGCGCCCGCAGCCCGTCGAGGGCGTCCTCGCCGCGCCGCAGGACCTCGCGTCCCAGCGGCGTGACCTCGAGGCGCGTCCGGCGTCCGTCCGCCGGGTCGGGCGCCGTGGCGACGTAGCCGCGCTCGACGAGGACGGCGATGGTCTTGGCGGCGGCCTGCTTGGAGACGCCGGTGCGGCGCCCGAGCTCCGTCGCGCCGTCGGCGCCGGCGGCGACCGCCCGCATCGCGAACTCGTGCACGGGGCGGAAGTCGCCGTGCCCGCCGGCGGCGAGGCCTGCCGTCGCGGCGTCGACCAGCGCCCGGTACCCGCCCAGGAGCAGGAGAGCGAGGTCGGCACCGGTGCGCGGCATGGGCTCAGCCTAGGGTCTCGACTTTCGTCAACCCGGTTGTCTACACTGGACAACCCAGTTGACGAAGGAGTGCTCATGCACCCGCCCGCGATCCCCACCACGCCCGACCTGCCGACCACGCTCGACCTCCCCACCACGCCCGACCTTCCCGCCACACCCGACCTCGAGCACCACCACGTCGACGTGGGCGACGTGACGCTCCACGCCGTGTCCGCCGGCAGCACCGGCTCACCCGTGCTGCTGGTGCACGGCTTCCCGGAGACGTGGTGGGCGTTCCACCGCGTCCTGCCGCTGCTGGCCCCGCACCACCGTGTCGTCGCCGTGGACCTGCGCGGGTTCGGCGACTCCGGCGGCGCGGGGGACGCCGGCACCACGGGCGACGCCGACAGCGCGGCGGCCGCACGGTACCTGCACCGGCTCGTCGAGCAGCTCGACCTCGGCCCGGTGCACGTCACCGCGCAGGACCTCAGCGGAGCCGCGGTGGTCCGGTTCGCGGCAGCGCACCCCGAGTCCGTGCGCAGCCTCACGGCGGTGGAGACGGGCCTGGCCGGCTTCGGCCTCGAGGCGCTGGCCGACGTGGCGCGCGGCGGCTCGTGGCACATCGGGGCGCTCGCCTCGCCCGGCGTCCCCGAGCTGCTGCTGGCCGGCCGCGAGCGCGCGTTCCTCGCCGACTGGTTCGGCCGGATGACCGCGGTGCCCGGGACCGTCGGACCCGCGGACCTCGACGAGCTCGTCCGGACGTACGCGCGGCCGGGCGGGTGGCGCGGCGCGGCCGGCCTCTACCGGTCGCTGCTGCGCGAGGGCGACGAGCTGCGCGCGCTCCTCGGGGGCTCGCCGCTGCGGGTGCCCGTGCTGACCGTGGGCGCCGGCGGCGGTCCGTTCACGCACGACACGTTCCGGCAGGTCACGGCCGGGCGCGTCGACGCCGTGCAGCTCGACGGCGTCGGTCACCACGTCGCGCTCGAGGCGCCGGACCGCCTGGCCGACGCGTTGCTCCGCTTCGTCGCCGACGTGGACGCCCAGACCGCGGGACGCACGACGAGCTGACGCTACGGACCGCACGACGACCGAGCCCGCCCGACCGCAGGGCGTTGCACGGGCCCGGCCGCCACCGCGGGGTGGGCGGCGCCGGGCTCCTGGTCCCGGCGCCGCACCGACTCACTCCGTCGGCGGCTCGTCCTTCCCCGCCTCCTCGGCGGCGTCCGCCTCCTCCTTGGTGCGGTGCACGGCGCCGTCGGCGTGCTCCGGCGGCCCGTAGACCGTGTAGAGGATCAGCGGGTTCTCGCCGGTGTTGAGGAAGTTGTGCGTCCGCCCGGCCGGGACGACGACGAGGTCGCCCTGGGCGACGTTGCGCTCCTGGCCGGAGACGACCGCCTTCCCCGTGCCGGAGACGAACGTGAGGATCTGATCGATGTCCTCGTGGACCTCCTCACCGATCTCCCCGCCCGGCGGGATCGTCATGATGACGAGCTGGGTGTGCTTGCCGGTCCACAGCACGCGCCGGAAGTCCGGGCTCTCCTGCGCGACGGTCGCGATCGTCCAGTGCTCCACGGGTGCCTCACCTCTCGTTGGGGGACGGTGTCGCTGGTCATCCTGCTGCGGGCGACGTGATCGCGCCTGCGGAACGGGAGGTCTGCGGGGGGGATGTCCGTCGTGCACGCGCGCCGCCGGGCGCCGTGCGGTGCGCTACCGTCCCGTCCCGTGACGATCGAGCACGAGGTCGGAGGGACGAACCCGCCCGGCGCGACAGCCCTGCTCCTGGCACGCCTGCACGCGGCCGGCCTGAGGGACGTCGTCGCGGTCGAGCACGCGGCCGGGGGCCAGGCGGCCGTCGCGGGCCTGGCACGCCGCGCCGACGGCACCTCGGTGTTCGCCAAGGGGTTCGTCGAGTCCCCGTCGGACGACGCGTTCGCCGCGGAGGCCGAGGGCCTGGAGGCCCTGCGCACGCTCGGCGGGGCGGTGACGCCCGAGGTCGTGGTCGTCGCAGCGGACCTGCTCGTCCTGCAGTCGCTGCACCCCCGCCCGGCCGACGCGTCGTTCTGGGAGCGGTTCGCGCACGTCCTGGCCCGGCTGCACACCACGACGACGCACCACCGCTTCGGGTGGCACCGCGACAACTGGCTGGGCCGGCGCCGCCAGGTCAACACGTGGCACGACGACGGGTTCGAGTTCTTCGCACAGCACCGGCTGCTGCGGTGGCTCGACGAGCCGCGCGTGGTCGCCGCCCTCGACGCCGCCGACCGCGACGCGCTGGAGCACCTGTGCGCGCGGCTGCCCGAGCTGCTGCCGGCGCGCCCCGCCTGCCTGGTGCACGGCGACCTGTGGGCGGGCAACGTCATGGCCACGGCCGACGGGACGCCCGCCCTCATCGACCCGGCCGTCTCGTACACGTGGGCCGATGTCGACCTGGCGCACGTCTGGACGACCGCGCCACCCCCGGAGGCCGACCGCTTCTTCGGTCGCTACGCCGAGCTGACGGGCCTCGACGACGGGTGGCGCGAGCGGATGCCGGTCGTCCAGCTGCGCCAGCACCTCGCCGTCGTGGCCCAGTTCGACGACGACTGGGGCGCGGCCGACATCCTGCGCTCGACGCTCGCACCGTTCCGCCGCCGAGCCTGAGGCGACGTCGTCCGTCCGTGCGGCGCGCCCAGCGCCCGCCACCCGTCCTGGGTCACCGCCGGAGCGACCACCGCCGGCGAGCGGGGCGGGCGTCCTGCGCGGGCGTCTCCCCCAGCGCCATCACGAGGTAGACGACCCCGGCGACCACCGCTCCCGGCGCAGGTGCCCGCGGGTGCTCCGACGCGGCGAGGCACACGTCCGCCTCGAACCCCGCGGTCCGCACGCGCGCGACGTGGAACGTCCCGCCGGTGAGGGCCGTGCGGCAGGTCCGCGAGCGCAGCACGGTGCCGTTCAGCCGCGCGTACGCCTCGGCCCCCGCCGGGTCGCCGAAGATGCCGTACGAGATGAACGACTCCGCGCCCATGCGCGGCGGCCAGGGCCAGCCCTGCTCGACGTAGTGCGCGGGCGGCTCACCGTGGTCCTCCTTGTCGGGGGCCAGCAGCGAGGCCGACGACGAGATGAACGCCTCCTCATCCGGGAGGACCTGGACGTCCGAGCCGAAGGCGATGATCGCGGCACGACCACCGGGCGGGACGGACTGGTCCAGCAGGGCCGACTGCTCGACGTCCGCAGCGAGCGCGGTGACCTTCTCACCGCCCTGCAGGACGTCGGCGCTCCACACCTGCTCGTTGAGGTGGCTCAGCGACCCGACCTCCGCACCCGCCTCGGCCGCGAACGACGGGGTGACGGCGAGGACCCGCCGCTGCCTGTCGACCTCCAGGACGAGCCGGGCACCTCCGTCGTCCTGCCAGCGCATCACCCTGATGCCGTCCCGCTCACCGAGCGGCGTCGCGGCCGCCGCGGCCGCCGCCACGATGCGGTCGAGCTCACCCGGTGCCGTGGCGTCCAGACCGATGCAGGTGAAGTTGGCAGCCATGGCGCGACAGTAGGGGGTCACGGTCCCCCGAGGAGGCGTTTTTCCGACTCCCCGCTTGCGGCGCGACGTCAGGTCGCCGGACGCAGCCGCCGGTGCCGCAGCGTGGCACCGGCGAGCAGCAGTCCCCAGACGAGGAACCACGGCTCCCACAGCAGCAGCCGCCAGCGCAGCGCGCGGGCGGACAGCGCCTCGTCGGGCACGACGGCGTGTGCCGCGACCAGCACCAGGGACGTCACCTGCAGCAGGCCGTAGACCACGAGGACGGCAGCTCCCGCCCAGCCCAGCGCCAGCAGCGGCCGTCGGGGGAGGCGTCGGCCCCACGGCTGCACGAGCGCCAGGCCGAGCACGCCGCCGGCGACCTTGAGGACCAGCGCGACACCGTTGGCCGCCAGCAGCGCCGGGTCGCGGGCGCGACCCAGACGCTCGACGGCACCCCCGAGGGTGTCGAGACCGAGCGTGCTGCCCGTCGCCCAGACCAGGCTGACCGCAGCGAACGCGAAGGCCGCGACGACCGCACCCCACGCCACCCACTCGGGCGGCACCCACGCCCGACGCTCGGGACCCATGCCTCGTCACGCTACTCACGGCCCGTGCCGCACGCAGCGCACGCGGCAGGTGGCGACGGGGCCGCGGTCGACCCGGCCGGGGCCCCACGCCCGCCCCGGGCGTCTGCGGGGACGACCCGGGCAGATCAGGACGTCTCTCAAGATGCTCAGCCTGCTGACTGTTGTCACTCTGGTGCCATGGAGACCATGAACCCCGCCGCCTCAGTCGGCCGCACCACGTCCCAGGACCGGGTCCGTCAGGTCACGGTCCTCGTCGGCGCCGCGATCGCCATCGTCGGTGCCACCGTCGGCTCGGGCGCGTTCGGCGGGCAGCCGATCGCCGAGGCCGCGGGCGGCTCCCTGTCCGCCACGGCGACGCCCGTCGCCCCCGACAGCCCCGCGTTCTCGATCTGGTCCGTCATCTACACGGGCCTGGCGGTGTTCGCGATCGTCCAGGCGCTGCCGCGCCAGGCCACCGACCGCCGGCTGCGCGCCATCGCCTGGTGGGTGCTGGCGTCGATGCTGCTCAACGCGCTGTGGATCGCGGTCGTCCAGGCAGGGTCGGTCGGCGGCAGCGACCTCGTCATCATCGTGCTGCTCGCCGTCCTCGCGACGATGTTCGTCAAGCTCGTCCGGATCGACCACACCACGACGCTGCCGTCCGTGGTGACGGACGTGACCGTCGGGCTCTACCTCGGCTGGGTGAGCGTCGCGACGCTCGCGAACACCGCCGCGTTCCTCGCGATCGCCGAGGTCGGGGAGCTCGGCCTGGGCGCCGCGGGCTGGTCCGTCGTGCTCGTGTCGGCAGCCGCCCTGCTCGCGGTCGCGTACGGCGCCTACGGCCGCCGTCGCCCGGCCCTCGTCATCCCCGTCGGGCTCGCGATGGCCTGGGGCCTGACGTGGATCGGCATCGGACGCACCAACGGCCCGCTGGTCGACGAGACCGTCGCCACGGCCGCCTTCATCGCCGCCGGCGTCGCCTTCCTGGCACCGGTCGTCGCGACACTGACCGCCCGCCGCCGCTGAGGCGACGGGGCGACGGACCGCGCGGACGGGTCCCGGAGGGGGCGATCCGTCCGCGCGGTCGCGTGCGCTGCCGACCCGCGCCGGCCTGCTTTCAGGAGCGGAACGGGAACCGGAACGGGATCGGGATGCCGCCGCAGCAGCAGACGCCGCTGACGTCGGACTGCGCGAGCATCGTCGCCGCCCGGTAGCAGGCGACGAGCTGCACGACGGCCGGGACCACCGCACGGGTCACCCCGCGGCTGCGCACGGCCTGCCGGACCACGCCCGAGCAGGACGCGTCGCCGTGGGCGACGCGGTACGCGCAGCTGAAGCCCTTCCGCGGCGAGACGGACCGCTGGTACCCGGCGATCAGACGGTCGACGGCGCGGGCGGCAGGAGTCATCGCCACACGGTAAGGGCGGTCCCGGGGCGCCGCCCGTCGAGAGCGCCTTCGCTACGGTTCCCGGCGTGACCACGTACACCGCGGCGGACGGGGGCGGTGGCCGCCCGCCGGGACGACCCGGCCGTCCCGGCCGCGGTGGAGGTGCTCGCCGGTGGCGCCGACACGAGCAGTGCGGAGGCGTACGACGCGTGGCAACGCGCGGGCGCACCCGCCGGGTACGCCGCGTGGGGTCCCGCGGAG
>JAEWEJ010000404.1 GCA_023389455.1 Actinomycetes bacterium
GACTCCCACCGAGGCCGCCGCGCGCGTCGCGGCCGGCGCGCTGCTGGTGGACGTCCGCTCGTCCGCCGGGCGGTCCGCCGCCGGAGCGATCCCCGGCGCACGCGTCGCCGACCGCACCGACCTCGACGCGCTCTTCGGCCCCGTCGGTGCGCCGGCCGTCCGGCTCGACACCCCGGTCGTCGTGGTGTGCGGGTCCGAGAACGGGTCCGGACCCGTCGCCGCCGCGCTCGCCGCGCGCGGCTACACCGCGGTCACGCACGTCGCGGGCGGCTTCCCCGCGTGGAAGGCGGCCGGGCTGCCGACCGACGACCCGCAGGCCTGACCCACCGCCTCGTCCCGCCGCCCCGCACCACCCCGCTGCACCGACCTGAGGAGAGCACCGTGCCCGTCGAGTTCCTCGGCATCGCCACCACCAACGACGCGTCGGAGACCGGCGCCGCCACCACGGCACCGTTCGACGTCGGCTACCTCGAGCGCCTCGTGCGCGCCCATCAGGACAACGGCTGGACGCGCGTGCTGTTCGCGTACGGCTCGTCGGGGCCGGAGCCGGCGGCGCTCGCCGCGCACGTCGCCGCCCGCCTGCCGGACATCGAGCTGCTGCTCGCGCACCGGCCGAACGTCTCGTACCCGACGTACGCCGCCAAGACGTTCGCGACCCTGGACCAGCTGTCGGGCGGGCGCCTGTCGGTCCACTTCATCACCGGCGGCAACGACCACGAGCAGGCCCGCGAGGGCGACCGCCTCACCAAGGACGAGCGGTACGCACGGACCCACGAGTACATCCGGGTCGTCAAGCAGGCGTGGACGAGCACGGAGCCGTTCGACCACCACGGCGAGTTCTACGACCTCGAGGACTTCGTGCTCGACACCCGCCCGTTCGAGGGGCGCACGCCGACCGTCTCGTTCGGCGGGTCGTCCGACGCCGCGTTCCGCGTGGGTGCGGCCGAGGCCGACATCTACGCCGTGTGGGGCGAGCCGCTGGCGGCCACCGCCGAGCAGATCGCGCGCGTCCACGCCGAGGCCGCCGCAGCCGGCCGCACCGAGCCGCCGCGCATCCACGCCGCGTTCCGTCCGATCGTCGCGCCCACCGAGGAGCTCGCCTGGGAGAAGGCGCACCGGGTGCTCGCGCGGATCGAGGCCCGCAAGGCGGCGCTGGGCGGTGCGCTCAGCCGTCGGCACCCCGTCGATGCGCCGCAGAACGCCGGCTCGCAGCGTCTGCTGGAGATCGCGGCGCAGGGTGAGCGCTTCGACTCCGTGCTGTGGACGGCCACGGCGCGGGCGACCGGCGGGGCGGGCAACTCGAACGCGCTGGTCGGCACCCCGGAGCAGGTCGCCCAGGCGCTGCTGGCGTACTACGACCTGGGTGTCCGTGTGATCTCCGCGCGCGGCTACGACCTGCTCGACGACGCGATCGACTTCGGCCGGTACGTCATCCCGCTGGTCCGCGAGGGCGTCGCGCAGCGCGACGCCGAGGCCGCGCGGAGCACCGCGGCGGTCTGACCGTCGCGTCCGCCGACCGGCCACCACCCGACCCCGAGAGGACGTCCGTGCGCTTCCAGGTGCTCGACATCGTGTTCAACCCGCCCCACCCCGTGACGGGTGCGGTGGTCCCGCCGGCCGACCGGCTCGCACGGGTCGTCGAGACGGCGGTGCTCGCCGAGGAGCTCGGGTTCGACTCCTTCGCGGTGGGGGAGCGGCACGCGGGCGACGTGCTGTCGTCCGCCCCGACGGTGATCCTCGGGGCGCTGGCGGCGCGGACGTCACGGATCCTGCTGTCGACGGGCGTCACGGTCCTGTCGCTGCTGGACCCGGTGCGGGTGGCGGAGGACCTCGCGACCGTCGACCAGCTCTCCCGCGGCCGGCTGGAGATCGTCATCGGCAAGGGCAACGAGGCGCTGCAGTACCCGCTGCTGGGCCTCGACATCGACAGGCAGTACGAGTACCTGGAGGAGAACCACGCGCTCCTGCGGCTGCTGCTGTCGGAGCAGGACGTGACGTGGGAGGGCCGGCACCGCCCGTCCCTGACGGGGGCGACGACCCTCCCACGCCCGTTCGCCGGTCCGTTCCGCATCTGGCACGGCTCGGCGACGTCCACCGTCGCGGTCGACCTCGCCGCACGGCACGGCGAGCCGCTCGTCAGCGCCAACGCGCTGCAGCCGCGCGACGCGTACCGCCGGCTCATCGACCGGTACCGCGAGCGGTACGCCGCGCACGGGCACGACCCCGCGTACGCGTTCGTCGGCGCCGGGTCCGGCGGGCTCTACCTGGCGGACACCACGGAGGAGGCGGTCGAGCGGTACCGGCCGGTGCTCGCGGCGCAGGTCGCGGCCGCGGCGCGCCGCGGGTACGGGCCCGGCGCGGTCGGCAAGGCCCCGGCGTTCGCCACGGTCGAGGACGCCGTGGCGCACGGTCCGGCGCTGGTCGGCTCGCCGGAGCGCGTCGCCGAGAAGATCCTCGACCTGCACGCGAGCTTCGGGCACGACCTGCAGTCGGTCTCGGTCGACCAGTCGCTCGCCCCGGCGCACCAGGCCGACGTGCTGCGTCGCTTCGCCGAGGAGGTCGTGCCGGTCGTGCAGGCCGAGGTGACCACGGACCTGTGGGGGCCGGCCGACGCCCGGCGGGCGGCGGGGTTCACGGCGGCAGGGCGCGCGCCGGCGCCACCCCGCCCGGCCCCGGCAGGTGCGTCGGCAGTCTGAGACGTCGGCCGCGCGGCCGGTCCCACGGACCCCACGGACGGTCGCGCGCGCACGCCCGCGCGCGGCCCTACTCTGTGCCCTGGCGTGCCTACCGGTGCGCGGTCACGGCACGGACGAAGGTGGCACATGGCTGGCGGTCTGGCGGCGCTCCTGGACGACATCGCGACGCTCGCGAAGCTGGCGGCCGCGTCGGTCGACGACGTGAGCGCGGCGGCGGGACGGGCCAGCGCGAAGGCCGCCGGCGTCGTCATCGACGACACCGCGGTCACGCCGCGGTACGTCCAGGGCGTCACCGCCAACCGCGAGCTGCCGATGATCTGGAAGATCGCCAAGGGCTCGCTGCGCAACAAGCTGCTGTTCATCCTTCCCGCGGCGCTGCTGCTCAGCCAGTTCCTGCCGTGGCTGCTCACCCCCATCCTCATGGTGGGCGGCACCTACCTGGCCTTCGAGGGCGCGGAGAAGCTGTGGGAGGCGGTCAGCGGCAAGCACCACGACAAGCCGCAGGTCACCGCGCCGGAGCAGGGGCCGCAGGCCGAGTCCCGCATGGTCGGCAGCGCCATCCGCACCGACTTCATCCTGTCCGCCGAGATCATGGTCATCGCCCTCAACGAGGTCGCGGCCGAGGGGCTGCTGTCCCGCGCGATCATCCTGGTCGTCGTCGCGCTGGTCATCACGGCCGTCGTGTACGGCGTCGTCGCGCTCATCGTGAAGATGGACGACATCGGGCTGCGGCTCGCGCAGACGCGCAACGGCGCGTCGGCGGCGCTCGGGCGCGGGCTCGTCACCGCGATGCCGAAGGTGCTGGCCGTGCTGTCCACGGTCGGCATCGCCGCGATGCTGTGGGTCGGCGGGCACATCCTGCTGGTCGGCATCGACGAGCTCGGGTGGCACGGCCTGTACGACGTGGTCCACCACCTCGAGGAGGCCGTGCACGGCGTCGCCGGCATCGGCGGGTTCCTCGCGTGGCTCGTCAACACGGCCGCCTCCGCGCTGCTCGGTGTCGTCGTGGGTGCGGTGGTCGTGCTGGTGGTGCACCAGGTGCACAAGCTGCGGCACCGCGGCACCGACGCGGGCCGCACGGGCGACGCCGCGGCCGCGCACTGACGCGTCGGTCGCCTCAGTCGGTCGACGGCCCGAAGCGCTCGGCCCGCACCGAGCGCGGGTCGTGCCCCAGCACGAGCAGCACGCGGGTCATCGCCTCGACGAATCCCGTGGGCCCGCAGACGTAGCAGACCGGCGCCAGCTCGGCGGGCCAGCCGTAGCGCGCCAGGTCGCGCAGCCCGATGCGTGCCGGGGCGCGTGGGGCGTCCGGGGGAGCGGCGCGGGTGAACCACACCTGCGTGTCGACGCCGTCGAGGAGCGGGGCGGTGAGCTCGTCGAGGAACAGCGCGTCGGTCGGCATACGGACCGAGTAGAGGACCCGGAAGGGTGTGCGGTCCCCGGCGGCGCGTCGGGCGCGCACCATCGCGACCAGCGGAGCGACGCCGGACCCGCCCGCCAGCAGCAGCACGGGCGCGCCGCCCGCGGTCCCCGGCTCCCAGACGAACCACCCCCCGACGGGCCCGCGCACCTCGATGCCGGCACCCACGGGCAGGTCGTCCACCAGGTAGGGGGAGACCTCCCCGCCCGTGACCCGCTGCACGGTGACCTCGACGCGCCCCGGCGCGGCCGGGTCGGTCGGGGCGCTCACCGAGTACGCGCGCGACGCGGTGTACCCGTCGGCAGCCGTCAGCCGCAGGTCCACGTGCTGGCCGGCGCGGTGCCCCGGCCAGCCCGGCACGTCGAGCACGAGCGTGCGGGACGTGGCGGTCTCCGGCCGCGCGTCGACCACCGTCGCCGTGCACCAGCCGCCCGCGCACGCGAACCGCTCGCCCAGGGGCGCCGGGCCGCGGGTCGTCGCGGTGGCGTCCGTGGCCGTCACGGGTCGCCCTGGTACCGCTGCTCGCGCCAGGGGTCGCCGTAGTCGTGGTAGCCGTAGTTCTCCCAGAACCCGCGCTGGTCGTCGTGCAGCAGGGTGAGCGAGCGGACCCACTTGGCGGACTTCCACAGGTACAGGTGCGGCACCAGCAGCCGGGCGGGGCCGCCGTGCACGGGGTCGAGCGGGCGCCCGTCGTACGTGTGCGCGATCCACGCCCGCCCCCCCAGCAGGTCCGCGAGCGGCAGGTTCGTGGTGTACCCGCCGTAGCAGCCGACCAGCGCGTACTGCGCGACGGAGGGCACGTCGGCCAGCAGCACGTCGAGGCTGACGCCGCGCCACCGGGTGCCGAACTTCGACCACCGGGTCACGCAGTGCAGGTCGACGACGGCGTCGTCCTGGGGCAGGGCCATGAGGTCGGCCCACGACCACCGGAACGTCGCGTGGTCCTCGGTGCGGACCTCGAGCTGCCAGTGCGCCGTGTCGACGTTGGGTGTCGGCCCGGCGGACAGCACGGGGAAGTCGTGCACCTCGTACTGGCCGGGCGGCAGCGCGACGCCGGACGCGCGCGGACGGCCCCGGAATCCCGGGGTCAGGCCCGTCGGGTCCACGCCCGATGCGTCGCTCGGCGTCACGGGACCCATCGAACACCCGCGGGTGCACCGCGCGACACCCCTTGGCGGCAGCCGGTCACGGCCGCCGGGGGCGGTGGCATAGTGGGGGTGGACGACCGCGGGACGAACGGAGCGATGTGGCCAGGCAGCGCAAGGAACGCCTCGACGCGACGGCATGGCTCGCGAAGCACCTCGTCGGGCCCGCCCAGGTGACCGACCCCCGCATCCCGGGGCGCGGCACGAACGACGCGGAGCGGGCGCGCGAGGGCGAGCTGCGCGGCGGGTTCGAGCGGGTGCGCGACGCGTCGGGACGCGTCTACCTCGTGGCGCGGGGTGACGCCCCCGAGGCCTGATCCACGCCCCGAGGCCTGAGCCACCCGCACGACTCCGGGCACCCGGCCAGGGCGCGACGGGTCAGCGCGCGACGGTGAGGGCGCGACGGTCAGGGCGCGACGAGCCGCAGCCGACGGTCCGACAGGCCGATCCGCACGGTCTGCCCCCAGGTCGCGGTGAGGCGGTCGGCCTCCAGCCCGTCGCCGAACAGCACGAGCGCGTCCGACTCGACGACGACCGCCAGCTCCTCGCGCGCCGCCAGGAGGCCGGCGGTCCGGCCCGTTCCGGTGGTGGGTGAGGGCCACGCCTCGCGGACGAACCACGCGAGGGCGAGCTCCGTGGGCCGGGGGAGGGCGGGCGCGTCGTCCCGCCCCCGCGCCAGCGAGGTCGCCCAGCCGGTGGCGCCGGTCCCCGTGGTGACGACGACCCCCGACGACGACTGCCGCTCGTCGCCGTCGGGGCAGGTCAGGCGGTACCGGGCCGACTGGTGGCCGGGGTCGCCGAGGTAGACCTCGTTGAGCGCGTCGAGCGACGTGCCGTCGTCGAGGGCCGCACGCACGAGCGCGCGGTCCTCGACCAGCGCGGTGCCCCGCACGACGTCGCCGAGCGTCCCGGCGACCTGCGCGGCCCGGTGCCGCACGAGGACGCCGGCGTTGCGCCCGGGCTCGGGGTCGACCCCGACGACGGGCTGGTCGCGCAGGTACTTGGCCGTGTTGGCGACGAGCCCGTCGGGCCCGACCACGAGGCACACGTCCTGCGGGTCGAATGCGAACCGGTGCAGGTCGCCGCGCTCGACGTCGCCGCGCCGCCAGTCCGTCGGCACGGCCGCCCGGACGGTGCGCAGCGCCTCGGCGAGCGCGTCGTGGCGGGCCTGCACGTCGGCCAGGTCCCGTCCGCGGCTGCGCAGGAAGAACTCGACCTGGCCGCGGGTGCCGTGGCGGTCCACCAGCTCCTCGAGCTCGGAGCGGCGGTGGACCACCACCGCGCGGGGTGCGAGCGGCACGTCACTCACCCCGCCGGGTCGTCAGCGCGCTCAGCGCCCCGGTGAGCATGTCGGGGGTGACGGTCACCTGCCCGATCGTCGGCAGGTGCGCGGCCAGCTCGCGCAGCGCGACGGCCAGCAGGACACCCTGCTCGACGTCGGCGAGCGCGGCCATGCGGGCACGCTCGGCGGCGCCCTCGGCCTCGCCCTGCAGCCGGGTGGCCTCGGCGGTCGAGGTGGCGTGCAGCTGCCGGCGCTCGGCCTGGCTGCGGGCCTCGATGAGCGCGGCCGCCGCGGCCTCGTCGGCGCGGGTGCGGGCGTTGGTGCCCTCCTGCGTCACGAGGTGCTGCTCGCGGGTCGCCAGCTCGATGCGGTTGGTGAGCTCGTTCTCCGCGATCGCCCGCTCGCGCTCGACGGCCAGGGCGCGGCGCTCGAACGTCGAGCGGTCCGCCTCCGACTGCGCGGCCTCTCGCGCCGGCGTCTGCAGCGCGCGCTCCAGGTCGGCGTCGGCCCGCACCGAGCTGATGCGGGCGCCGAGCACGCGCAGCCCGGTGGCGGCCACGCGCTTGTCGGCCACGAGCGCCGCGGTCACCTGCTGGCGCAGCGGGCCGGCGCCCGACGAGACGGCCTCGCGCAGGGTGGCCCCCGCGAGCGCGTCCATGACGTGGCCGGCCGCCAGCTCGCCGAGCAGCTGCCCGACCTGCTGCAGCGGTTCTCCGGTCCACCGGCCGGTGGCGGGGTCGATGCTGAAGTCGAGGCGTTGGGCCACGACCTCGGGGTTCTCGAAGCGGTAGCTGACGGTGACCTGCGCGGTGACGTCCTGCAGGTCGGCGGTGCGGGCGTGGGCCACGAGCGGCAGCTCGCGGTCGTCGACGGGGACCTCCGAGAGCACCGCCGTCAGGGGTCGGAACCAGAACGCCAGGCCGACGCCCGAGCGGCGCAGGGCGCCGTCGCGCAGCTGCATGACGTGGGCCGTGGGGGTCGAGCGCAGGTGCCGCACCCCGGGGTAGCGCGTGATGGTGGCCATGTCTCCTCCTCTATTTGTCGTCACGACGACGATAAAGGACCGCCTGGTATCTCGTCAATCTGACGAGATATGGTGGGGTCATGACGCTCGCCGGCTACGACGCCGCCTCCTACCCGCCGTTCGCGGTCACGGTCGACCTCGTCGTGCTGACGCTGCGCGACGGCGTCCTGCACGTCCTGCTCGTCGAGCGCGGGGCCGACCCGTGGCGCGGCGCCTGGGCGCTGCCCGGCGGCTTCGTCCGCCCGCAGGAGGGGCTCGACGCCGCCGCGGAGCGCGAGCTCTCCGAGGAGACGGGCGTGCACGACGTGCCCGGCCACCTCGAGCAGCTCGCCTCCTACGGTGACCCGGACCGCGACCCCCGCATGCGCGTCGTGTCGGTCGCGTACCTGGCCCTCGCGCCCGACCTGCCCGAGCCGCACGCCGGCAGCGACGCCGCGCGCGCCGCGTGGGTACCGGTCGCGCAGGCGCAGCGGCGGACGCTGGCCTTCGACCACGCGCGCGTGCTCGCCGACGGCCTGGAGCGCGCCCGTGCCAAGCTCGAGTACAGCCCGCTCGCCGCCGCGTTCTGCGGGCCCGAGTTCACCGTCGCCGACCTGCGCCGCGTCTACGAGGCGGTGTGGGGCCGCGCGCTGGACCCGCGCAACTTCCACCGCAAGGTCACCGGGGTGCCGGGCCTGCTCGTCGACACCGGGCGCACGCGCTCCGAGGGGCGCGGGCGCCCCGCGACCGTCTACCGGCTCGGCGACGTGACGACGCTGCACCCGCCGATCACGCGGGACTGACGGGACCGACGGGACCGACGGGGCCGACGGGAGAGCCCGCTCAGCCGCCCAGCGGCAGCGCCCGCGACGTCAGGTCCAGCGGGGTCCCGAACCGGTGGGCCGTGACGCTCACCGCCTGCTCCCGCAGGAACGGCAGCAGCTCGACGCGGCCCGCCTCGGTCACGGGGTGGTCCCAGACGGCGACGTCGGGGCGACCGCCCGTGACCGTGGCGAGCGACGCGGCGCTCCCGCCGACCAGCCGCACACGGCCGCCCGGCAGCGCGGCGGCACGGGCCGCCCACGCCGCGTCGTCCTCCACGTGCAC
>JAEWEJ010000407.1 GCA_023389455.1 Actinomycetes bacterium
GCCCGGCGCGGGTGCCGCGGGACGCCCGGGCAACGAGGTCGCCTCGGATGACGCCGTGCGCGCCCCGGTCTGCGGCCTGGCGCGGGAGGGGTCGCGCCCGGCGTCGTGACCGCTGGCAGCAGGGGACGTCGGGTCCGCGCCGCCCCACTCGGGCCACTCGGCGAGCTCCTCGTCGTCGTCACCGGCCGGGTCGTCGGGGACGGTGCCCCGTGACCCGGTGCTGTGCGACCCGGTGCCACGGCTCCGCGGGCCGTCGGACGCGGGACCGTCGTCGGTCGGGGTGGCGGCGCCCGTCGGGGTGGCGGCGTCGCGGGCGGGCTCGTCGGGGACGGGCATGACCCGCGCCGCCCCCCACAGGCCCAGGCCGAGCACGACCGTGTAGGCGCCACCGAGCACGAGCAGCACGGCGACCGCCCCACGGCTCGGGACGTCCGGCCGCAGCGCGACGACGACCCCGGCAGCGATCACCAGCACGCCCCAGACCCACGTCAGGAGCGCGAGGCGGTGGACCACGCCGGGGTGCCCGCGGCGCAGCCCGACCGTCGTCCCGACCGCCCCGAGCGCCGTCGTGACCAGGGCCGCCGCGACGACGAGGAGCCACGTGGCGACGCCCTCGAGCGCCAGGACGACCAGGCCGACCAGCACCATCGCCACGGCGGGCAGGGTGAGGACGCCGACCACGCCGCCGGCGGCCGGGCTGCGCCAGCTGTCGTCCCACCGGTCGACGAGCCGGGGCGTCGGGTCGGGGGCGGGCGCCGCGCCGCCGGGCGGGCCCACGGGGGTGTGCTGCGGGTCGGAGGTCATGGCTCCACGCTAGCCACGGTCGGACGATCCGGACATCCGTCCGGCTGGTCGGGGGCCGGACCTGCACGGACCCCTCACACCGGCAGACCCGCGCCGGCGGCCGGCGCGTCGGGCGCACTGCACGGGAGCGGCCTGTCGGCGCGAGGGTTCATGATGGCGGCATGCCCGACGTGCAGCACCCCGCCTCCCAGCCCGCACCCCTGCCCATCCGCACCGCCCGTGGGTCCGTCGCGATCGTCGGCGGCTACGTGGTGCCGGTCGCGTCGCCGCCCCTGGCAGGGGCGACCGTGCTGGTCGAGGACGGCGTGGTGACGGCCGTGGGCACGGACGTCGCGGTGCCCGAGGGGGTCCGCGTGGTCGACGCGGCCGGACGCTGGGTGCTGCCCGGCTTCGTCGAGGCGCACGCGCACATGGGCGTCGCCGAGGAGGCCGAGGGCTGGGCCGGCGAGGACACGAACGAGATGACCTCGCCGGACGGCTCGGCGCTGCGCGCGCTCGACGCGATCAACGTCGAGGACGAGGGCTTCCGCGACGCGCTGGTCGGCGGCGTGACGTCCGCCGTGGTCAAGCCGGGGTCGGGCAACCCGATCGGCGGGCGGACGGTCGCGGTCAAGACGTGGGGCGGGCGGACGGTCGACGAGCAGGTCATCCGCTACGACGTCTCGGTGAAGTCCGCCCTGGGCGAGAACCCCAAGCGCGTGTACGGCGAGCGCAAGCAGCTGCCGTCCACCCGGCTGGGTGTCGCCGCCGTCATCCGCAAGGCCTTCGTGGACGCGCAGTCGTACGCGGCCCGCCGGGACTCCGCGGCCGCCAAGGGCGAGCCCTTCGACCGCGACCTCGGCAAGGAGACGCTCGCGGCCGTGCTGGCCGGTGAGCTGGCGTGGGACCAGCACACGCACCGCGCCGACGACATCGCCACGGCCCTGCGGCTGGCCGACGAGTTCGGGTACCGGCTGGTCGTCAACCACGGCACCGACGGCGCCGCGCTCGCGGACGTGCTGGCCGAGCGGGACGTGCCGGTGATCTTCGGGCCCCTGTTCACGTCGCGCTCCAAGGTCGAGCTGCGCAACCGCGCCATCGCGAACCTGGGCGTGCTGGCCCGGGCCGGCGTCCGCGTGGCCATCACCACCGACCACCCCGTGGTGCCGATCAACTTCCTGGTCCACCAGGCGTCGCTGGCCGTCAAGGAAGGGCTGGACCGCGACACCGCGCTGCGGGCCCTGACCGTCAACCCGGCGTCGTTCATGGGCCTCGACGACCGCGTGGGCGCGCTGGCACCCGGCCTGGACGGCGACGTCGTCGTGTGGTCGGGCGACCCGCTGGACGTCACCTCGCGCGCCGAGCAGGTCTTCGTCACCGGCACCGAGGTCTACACGTGGGACCCGACCGCCCGGGACGGTCTGGGCGCCGGGCGCGTCCGCGAGCGCGCGGAGCGCTTCGCCTGACCACAGCGACGGCTACGGCCGCACGCGCACGACCGTGCGGTACCGCACCTCGCCGCCGGACGGCAGCACGCGGACCTCGCCGTCGCGCTCGGCCTGGGCCCGGCCCGCGTCGCGCGACGTCGACGGCTCGACCCCGAGCACGTTGGTCCCCGGCCGCGGGTCCCGCCACAGCACGAGCATCGGCCACCCGTCGGTGTCCTGCTCCACCTCGACGCACGCCCCGTCCGGTGCGGTCACCGTGACGGTCGCGGTCGGCCCCGGTGCGGGGCGGCAGTACAGGACGGTCTCGGCCCCCTGCCCGTCGGCCGCGACGTCCAGCGTCCAGGGAAGCGCGGCGGCGGCGTCGCCGTCCCGTGTCCCGACCGGCGTGGCCGTCGCCGACACCACGGTGCCGGGCTGCACGAGCGGGTAGCGGTGCGCCCGGGCGCACCCCTCGTGCGCCGACCCGCCCGCCCGGAGCCAGCTCCGCAACCCGGGCGACAGGCACGCCCGCCCGCCCGCCGCGCAGGAGCTGGTGGGTGGGGCACCGGGCTCCCCGGTCGCGAGCCCCGGCAGCACCGCACGGCACGGCCCCGTGGGTGGCCGCCGCCGTGTCAGTCCAGGACGTGGCGCAGGTACCGCTGCGGGTCGTCGAGGAACCCGCGCCAGCCGACGACGAGGTCCAGGTCCTCCCACGCGCACTCGCGCAGCCCCCACTCCCCGACCTCGTAGATCGTCGCGCCGGGCAGTGCGGCGAGCAGCGGTGAGTGCGTCGACAGGATGACCTGGGAGTCGTGGCGGACGAGGTCGTGCAGGTGCCGCAGCAGCGCCAGGCTGCCGGTGAACGAGAGGGCCGACTCCGGCTCGTCGAGCACGTACAGGCCGGGGTACATCATCCGCGAGCCGATCAGCTCGAGGAACGACTCCCCGTGCGACATCTCGTGGAACATCGGGTCGAAGCCGCCCGGGTGCTCGTCGAGGTACGTGTAGAAGCCGTGCATCGTCTCGGCGCGCAGGAAGAACCCCCGCCGGGGCGCACCGGCGCCGCGGACCAGCTGCACGTCGTGCGCGAACCCCGACTCGGTGCGCCGCGTGCGGTGCATCGAGCCCGTCGACCCGCCCTCCACACCCATGCCGAACGCGTGCGCGATCCCCTCGACGAGCGTCGACTTGCCCGCGCCGTTGTCCCCCACCAGCACGGTCGCCGGCCCGAGGTCCCACCCCTGCTCGAGGACCTGCCGCACCGCGGGGACACCGAGGTGCCAGTCGCCGCCGCGCTCGTCGTCGAGACCGCAGACTCCCGTCCTGGCCTGGACCCGACGGACGGGCAGCGTGCTCCACGGACCCGTGCGCGCGACCATGCGCACACCCCACCACGGACGGCCGACACCGCGCACGCCTCACGGCCGCGTCGACGGCAGACCGGGCCGAGACCGGCGCGGCACGGGTCCGCGGCGGCCCCGCGTGCTGCAGGCACGCGAAAGGCCCGCCACCCACGTCTGCGGGTGCGGGCCCTTCGTCCGGCGGAGGATGGGGGATTCGAACCCCCGAGGGCGTTAACCCAACACGCTTTCCAAGCGTGCGCCATAGGCCACTAGGCGAATCCTCCTGGCTGCGCACCCGGGCGAGCGGGCGCACTGCGGGTAGGAGTCTAGCCGAGGAACACGCGCGCCCTGCACGCCTCCCGGCGACGCGGCCGGAGGGGGACGCGTCGGCGTCCACCCGATGAGTCGGCGGACCGGGGCGGGTCGGACCCGGTACCCCACCCGACACAGGAGACGATCGCATGTCCTTCCAGGCGTACCTCGACGCGGTCGAGGAGAAGACCGGCCTGACCCCCCGCCAGCTGCTCGACCAGGCGCACGAGCGCGGCTTCGACGAGACGACGAAGGCAGCCCCGATCCTCGCCTGGCTCGCCGAGGACCACGGCCTGGGCCGTGGGCACGGCATGGCGATGGTCCACGTCATCACCAAGGGCGCGCGGATCAGCAGCGCGCACGTGGGGACCACGGGTGCGCACCGGGACGCGTCGGACACGCTGTGGCTGGACGGCCGCGCGACGCGACCCGCGTGAGGCCGTCCGCGCGCGTGTGCGCGGCACGCCGGGCCGACGCCGCGCACGGACGCGAACGACCGGGGCGACGACGGCCGCCCCGCCGTGCGCGGTCCCGCGGCCGGTCGTAGCGTCGGTCGCCATGACGGGTACAGGTGCGCGCCAGGTGCTGACGGACGGGTTCGGACGGGTCGGGCCGGTGGTCCGCGCCGCCCTGGAGGGGACGGACGCCGCGGCGCGCACGTGGCGCCCGGCGTCGGGTGCGAACACCCTGGCCTGGCTGGCGTGGCACATCGCGCGTGGCCAGGACTCCCAGGTCGCGGCCCTGGCCGGGACGCCCGAGGTGTGGACGGCGGGCGGCTGGGACGAGCGGTTCGCGCTGCCGTTCGGCGACGACGCCACGGGCTACGGGCAGTCGCCGGACGAGGTCGCGCGGGTCGACGCCCCGACGGACCTGCTGCTGGGCTACCTCGACGCGACGACCGCGCAGACGCTGGCCTACCTCGAGCGCGTCGACGACGACGACCTCGGCACGGTCGTCGACGAGTCCTGGGACCCGCCGGTGACCCTGGGTGTGCGGCTGGTGAGCATCCTCGACGACTGCGTGCAGCACGCGGGGCAGGCCGGGTACCTGCGGGGCCTGCTCCCGCGCGAGCTGCTGGGCTGAGCCGACCGCGGGCGCGTCGGACGCCGGACCGCCGGGTCGGTCCGACGGGTCAGGCCGGGGGCTCGCCCGGCCCACGACGGCCGGCCAGAGCGACCAGCAGCGCGGGCCAGGTGCCGAGCGGCAGCAGCGCCGGCACCAGCCAGCCCCGCCACCCCACCTCCTCGCCCAGCGCCGGGACGCTGTTGCCCAGCGCGCCGACCGGGACGGCCACGAGCTGCGCGACGACGAGCAGGCCGACCGGGGGCAGCGCGGCCCCCGCGGGCAGCGCGGCCCCC
>JAEWEJ010000188.1 GCA_023389455.1 Actinomycetes bacterium
GCGGGGCGGCGGCCCGCTCGCCGCGCGGCGGCGTCAGCACGACGGCCTCGCGCGCCGGGTCCGCGTCGTGCGGGTGGGCGCCGGGGACGCTCGCCTCGTCCGGCACGCCGACCCGGTCACGGTCCTCCGAGCCGCCCGTGAGGTCGAAGGCGTGCTGGGGGCCGAAGCCCTCGAACTCCTCGTCCTCGCCGTCGAGCTCCAGCGGCTGGCGCACGCCGCGGCGGGTGCGCAGCTCGTCCAGCAGGGCGTGCGTCGGCTCGGGCTCCTCGAGGGGGACCTCACCCATCGCGTCGATGTCGAACACCACGTCGCGCACCGCGGCGAGGTGGCGGCGCGAGACGGGCTCGTCGATCTCGGTCTCCGAGAGCCAGCGCGCCTCGTCCTCGTCGGCCACGACGCTGCGTCGCACCATGTCGTAGGTCCAGCGTGCCGTCCGCGGCTCGTCGTCGACCACGAAGCGCGCGACGACGGTCCACGGGCCGGTGCCCTCGCGGGCCGCGTCCCAGGCGAGCGACCCGACGTCGACGCCGCGCGCCGCCAGCCGGTCGGTCACGAGGTCGCCCAGCAGGGGCGCGCCGGCGTCACGGCCGACCCGGGTGCCGCGCGCCTGCTCGGCCACGTACTCCCGCTCGGCCAGCACAGGGCCCTCGTAGCGACGGACCGACTCGACCGGCACACCGGCGGCGTCCGCGACCTCCTGGGCCGTCGCACCCGCCCGGATGCGGGACTGGATCTCGCGGGGGCTCAGGGAGCCGGCCTGCTCGGCCCGCAGCTGCTCGAGCTGCGGGCGGTCGCGGCGGACCGCCGCGCGCAGCGGGTCGTCGATGCGCAGGCGGAAGCGCTGCCCGTCGGGCGTGACGACGACGAGGTGCTCCCCGTCCTCGTGCAGACCGACCAGCTCCAGCTCACCCATACGACCTCCCCGGCCTCCTGGAGGGAGCCTGCCACCTCTCGGGCCGGAACGCGCGCACCCCGCACGGTGTGCCGCCGCATCCGCCGCGCGGGTGGCCCGGTGGGCGCGTCCGGGCGCCCGCTGCGCCAGGATGGGGGCGTGCCGCCCGAGCTGCTGGTCGAACCGCTCCTGGAGGTCGCCGGCGTCTTCGTCGGCGCCATGTCCGGCGCGCTCGCCGCCGTGCGCAAGCAGTTCGACGTCTTCGGGATCCTCGTGCTCGCCTGGGCCACCGGGCTCGGTGGCGGCGTCCTGCGCGACGTCCTCATCGGGGCCGTGCCGCCCGTGGGCATCAGCGACGCGCGGCTCATGGCCGCCGCGCTGGCCGGCGGCCTGGTCATGTACTTCGGGCACCCGCGGCTCGAGCGCGCCCGGCGGGTCATCAACGTGCTCGACGCCGGCGCTCTGGCGCTGTTCAGCGTCGTCGGCACGGTCAAGGGCCTGGAGTACGGGACGACGGCCCTCGCCGCGGTCGTCGTGGGCGTGCTCACCGGTGTCGGGGGCGGCATGCTGCGCGACCTGCTGACCGGCGAGGTGCCCGTGGTCCTGCACCACCGGCAGCTGTACGCCGTACCGGCCCTGCTGGGGTCGGTGGCCGTCGTGGTCCTGTGGCGCCTCGACCTGGCCGGCGCCGTCGGACTGGGTGCGGTGACCGCGGGGATCTTCGTCCTGCGGGTCGCGGCCCTGCGCTTCCGGCTCAACGCGCCCGGGCCGTGGCGTGGCGGCGCGTCGGCCGGGAGCCGCTGACCCGTCGGTCGCGGGCCCGGGGCAGGATGGTCGGGTGAGCACGCCCACCGCACCCCCGTCCCCGCCGCCCGCCCACCCGTCGGACGCGACCGTGAGCGAGCTGGTCGCCGTCGCCGAGCAGGTCGCCCGCGAGGCGGGCCGGCTGGTGCACGAGGGCCGCCCCGAGACCGTCGGGGTCGCCGCCACGAAGTCCAGCGCCGTCGACGTGGTGACCGCCATGGACCTCGCGAGCGAGGAGCTCGTGCGGCGGCTGCTCGCGCGGCTGCGGCCCGACGACGGGATCCTGGGCGAGGAGGGTGGCCACGAGCAGGGGACGTCGGGGATCACCTGGGTCGTCGACCCCATCGACGGCACCGTCAACTACCTCTACGGCCTGCCGGCGTACGCCGTGAGCGTCGCCGCCGTCGTCGGCGACCCCGCCCCCGGGACCTGGACGGTGCTCGCGGGGTGCGTCCACGCCCCGGTCACGGCCGAGACCTGGACCGCCGGGCGCGGGCAGGGCGCACGCCTGGACGGCAGGGTCCTGACGATGCGTCCTGCACCACCCCTCGACCGCTGCCTGGTGGGCACGGGGTTCGGCTACGTGGCCGAGCGGCGGCGCTCCCAGGCCCGGGTGCTGGCCGACCTGCTGCCGCGGGTGCGCGACGTGCGCCGTGCGGGCGCCGCCGCGATCGACCTCTGCCAGGTCGCCACCGGCCGGCTGGACCTCTACTACGAGCGCGGGCTGCAGCCCTGGGACCTTGCCGCGGGGGCGCTCGTCGTCGCGGAGGCGGGGGGTGTCGTGCGAGGGCTGCGGGGCGGTCCGGCGGACGGCGCGATGGTCGTCGCCGGCACCGCGCAGAGGGTCGCCGACCTCGTCGAGGTGCTCGAGGACCTGGACGCCGACGCCCCCGACACGCCCCCGCGGGACGATTCCCGCGGCGCCTCGGACGCGACGCCCGCGAATCCCCTCTGACCTGGGTGAACAGGGCGCCGGAGCGTGGTCCTGGTCACGTCCGCCGACATGGTCACGTGTCCTTGTTCGCATCCGGGCCCGAGGTGCTGCAGAATCCGACCTCGCGGGGAACAAAACGCTGACGTGGCGCCTTGATCTCCCGTACCACGATCACTGCTGCAGAAGACGGAGTGTGACGCTCACACATGGCAACCGACTACGACGCCCCGCGCAAGACCGAGGAGGACCTGAGCGAGGACTCGCTCCAGGAGCTCCAGGCTCGGCGCTCCGACAAGAACTCGGGCGTGGTGGACGAGGACGAGACGGAGGCTGCCGAGGGCTTCGAGCTCCCCGGCGCCGACCTGTCCGGCGAGGAGCTCTCCGTCCGCGTCCTTCCCCGCCAGGCCGACGAGTTCACGTGCTCGAAGTGCTTCCTGGTGCACCACCGCAGCCAGCTCGCGTACGAGCGCGACGGCATGCCCGTCTGCTCGGAGTGCGCGGCCTGACCTCGCGTCCCGGACACACCGACCGGCCGGTCACCCCTCGGGGTGGCCGGCCGTCGTCGTCCGGGGGGCGTCGCCGGGCGTGCCGCCCAGGGCGGTGACCAGGTCGTGCGGACGGCGCGTCGAGACGATCCAGTACGGCGTGGGGTCCCGGGGGTCGCGGACCTCGACCCGCACCGCGGTCCCGATCCACGAGCGCAGGCACGCGTAGGCGCGCGCGTCCAGGGACGGACCGAGCTCGGCGCGCAGCGCCGCCCGGTCCAGGACGCGCGGGGCGGCCAGCAGCCGCACCGGGATCCGGGCCGTACCCGCACGCAGCGTGCCCCGCTCGACCTCGACCAGCGGGGTCGTCAGCACCGCCCCGGCCAGGCCGCCCAGCAGGGCCAGGACGCTCACCACGAGCGCGAGCAGCGTGTCGACGGGCACGAACGCCACGCCCAGCACGACGGCGAAGGTGACGACCGCCGCCCAGCCCAGGGGGCCGGGCCACAGCCGCTCCCGGAACACGGAGCGGCCCTCGCGGGCCGCGGACGGGCGCTCGACGGGCGTCGCCGGGTCGGGTGTCGTGGTCATGGGTCCAGGATGTCATCGTCGCGGCGCCCCGGTCGCGCGCCGTCCGCCGGTCGGGTGCCCGCACCGGTGCCCGCGACGGTGCCCGCGGCGCGGGTCGGCGGGGTAGGGTCGGCCCCCGTGACAGCGACCAGCCCTCCCGTCCCCGAGGACGCCGACGCGGACCTGCAGGTGCTGCTGCGCCGCCTCGACCCGGACCTGCCCGCCCCGGCCTACGCGCACCCCGGTGACGCGGGGGCAGACCTGGTCGCGCGCGAGGACGTCACGCTCGCACCGGGCGCACGGGCCACGGTGCCGACGGGCGTGTGCATCGCGCTGCCGCCGGGCTACGCGGCGTTCGTGCACCCGCGCTCCGGGCTCGCGGCGCGCCACGGCCTGACGGTCGTGAACGCGCCCGGCACGGTCGACGCCGGGTACCGGGGTGAGATCGCGGTGACCCTGCTCAACACCGACCAGGAGCATGCCGTCGTGCTGCGGCGTGGCGACCGCATCGCCCAGCTCGTGGTGCAGCGCGTGGAGCGCGCGCGGTTCGTCGAGGTCGACGAGCTGCCCGGGTCGGTCCGGGGCGCCGGGGGCTTCGGGTCCAGCGGCGGCTGGGCTGCCGCCCAGGGCGCGTCCACGCCGTGATCGGGACCCGGCCGCGGGCCGGGATCGGAACTACTGTCGTCGTGATCGTCGTTGAGGATCATGAGGACGTCGACGCAGGGCGAGGGCGCGCGAGCGCCGGTCGGAGGAAGTGAACGTGGGTCTGTTCCGTCGTGGCCCCAAGGAGGTCGACGCGGCCGACGCACCGGCCGCCGTCCCGCAGGACGAGCCGCAGGACGTCGAGGGCGCGCAGGAGCCGGTTCGCGACGTGCGCGGGCCGTGGGACGCGGACGGGGACTACCCCGAGGCGCCACGCGTCGACCTCGGTGCCATCCAGCTGCCCTCGGTCGAGGGCATGGAGGTCCGGCTGGAGGTCGACAAGGCGACCAACGTCGTGTCCGCCGTGGCCGTGCTCCTCGAGGGCTCCTCGCTGCAGCTGCAGGCGTTCGCCGCGCCGCGCACCGAGGGCATCTGGGACGACATCCGCGACGAGATCGCCGCCTCGATCACCCAGCAGGGCGGGACGGTCGACGACCTGCCCGGGCCGTTCGGCCGTGAGCTGCTGGCACGCCTGCCCGTCCGGACGCCCGAGGGACGCACCGGGCACCGTCCGGCCCGCTTCATCGGCAGCGACGGCCCACGGTGGTTCCTGCGCGGGGTGCTCACGGGCCGCGCCGCCGTCGAGCCCGACGCCGCGGGGCGGCTCGAGGAGCTCTTCGGGCAGGTCGTCGTGGTGCGCGGCACGGACGCGCGACCGCCGCGCGACCTGCTCCCGCTGCGGCTGCCCGGGGGTGCCGCACCGACCCCGCCGCCGGCGGAGACGCCGCGGTTCGCGCCTCCCGAGCGCGGGCCGGAGATCACGGAGATCGGATGACCCTCGCCGAGCGGGTCCGCCGGGTGCTCGCCTCGCAGGCGGAGATCGAGGCAGACGAGGAGCGAGCCGACGCGCTGCGCGTGCCGGGCTGCTGCCCGGTGGCGGCGCTGCCCCACCGGGAGCGCGCGAGCGTCTCCGGGGTGCTGCGCTCCGTCACGCTGCGACCCCGCGACGGCGTCCCGGCGATCGAGGCGGAGCTGTACGACGGGTCGGGCGCGCTCGACCTGGTGTGGCTGGGACGTCGGCAGATCGCCGGCATCGAGCCGGGACGACGGCTGAAGGTGGACGGCATGGTGTGCCTCGTCGACGGCCGCCGCACGGTGTTCAACCCGCGCTACGAGCTGCGCGCGCGACCGGGGGAGTGACGATGGGCGAGCCGACGGGCGAGCGTCCCGCTGCGGGGAACGACGACGAGCCGCTCGTGCTCGAGGCGATCGACGACGCGGTCCCGCCCGAGGAGGGCGGGGCGCGCGGCCTGCGGGCCATCACGGCCGACGAGTTCTCCGCGGCCGACGCCGTCGGCGGGGTGCGCGGCATGGTCGAGGCCGTCGCGCCCGGCCTGCTGTTCGTGGTCGTGTACATCGCCGCCGGGCAGCAGCTGCGACCGGCGCTGATCGCGGCGGGCGCCTCGGCGCTGCTGGCGGTCGTCGTGCGCCTCGTGCAGCGCACGCCGGTCACGCAGGCGTTCTCCGGCGTGCTCGGTGTCGGCATCGGCGTGGTGTGGGCCTGGCGGACGGGCGACGCGGGCGACTACTTCGCCTACGGCCTGCTGGTCAACGCGGCGTACCTGGTGGGCACGCTGGTGTCGATCGTGGTGGGCTGGCCGCTCGTCGGCCTGGTGGTGGGGCTGTTCAGCGGCCGCGGGCCGCTGGGCGGGGGCCCGTGGTCCTCCGCGGTCGAGTGGCGTCAGGACCCGGCCCTGCGGCGCCGGTACGCGCTGGCCACGTGGCCCTGGGTCGGCATGTTCGGGCTGCGCCTCCTCGTGCAGCTGCCGCTGTTCTACTCGGACGAGGTCGTGTGGCTCGGGACGGCCAAGCTGGCGATGGGCCTGCCGCTGACGGCCGTGGCGCTGTGGATCAGCTGGATGCTGGTCCGTGGGTCAGCAGGTGCTCGAGAGCCTTCTCGTCCACGTCGCGACCCGTGACGAACAGCAGCTCGTCGCGTCCCTCGAGCGTGTCGTCGGGGGACGGGGCGAGGGGGCGCGCGTCGCGCACGATGCAGGCCAGCACCGTGTCCGTGGGCCAGGCGATCTGACCGACGCGCACGCCCGCCAGGGGTGATCCCTCCGGCAGCGTGAGCTCGAGGATGTCGGCCTTCGACTGGTGGAACGTGAAGATCCGCACCAGGTCGCCGACGGCGACGGCCTCCTCGACCATCGCGGTCATGATCCGTGGCGTGGACACCGCGACGTCGACACCCCAGCCGGAGTCGAACATCCACTCGTTCTTCGGGTTGTTGACCCGTGCGACCGTGCGGGGCACGCCGAACTCCGTCTTCGCGAGCAGCGAGATCACGAGGTTGGCCTTGTCGTCCCCGGTGGCGGCGACCATGACGTCGCACTCGTCCGCGCGCACCTCGCGCAGGGTCGGCAGCTCGCACGCGTCGGCGAGCAGCCAGTCGGCGTCGGCGACCTGGGCGACGCGCATGGCCGAGGGCTGCCGGTCGACGAGCGTGACCTCGTGGTCGTGGGCGAGCAGCTCGCGGGCGATGGAGCGCCCGACCGACCCCGCCCCGGCGATCACGACCCTCATGACCCCGCCGCCGGGGGAGCCGTGAGGACGCGCTCGACCGCGGGGGCGTCGTCGACGTTCAGCAGCAGGTGCACCGTGTCGTTCTCCTGGAGGACGGACCCCGGCGCGGGCAGCAGCCCGTCGCCGTAGCGGGTGAGGTAGGCGACGCGTGCCCCGCTGGCGTCCTCGAGGGCGCGCAGCGGGCGGCCGACCCACCCGCGGTGGACGTCGACCTGCGCGAGCTGGATCCGCCCGGAGGCGTCGCGGTACTCGTCGGTGGTCCCCATCGGCAGCATCCGCCGCAGCACCTGGTCGGCCGTCCACCGCACGGTGGCGACCGTCGGGATGCCCAGACGCTGGTAGATCTCGGCGCGGTGCGGGTCGTAGATGCGGGCGACGACGTTCTCGACCCCGAACGTCTCGCGCACGACCCGGGCGGCCAGGATGTTCGAGTTGTCGCCGTCGGAGACCGCGGCGAACGCGTAGGTGTCGTCGATGCCGGCGGTGCGCAGGGTGTCGCGGTCGAAGCCGAGGCCCGTCACCTTGTTGCCGGAGAACCCGACGTCGAGCCGGCGGAACGCGTCGGGGTTCTGGTCGATCACCGCGACGGAGTGTCCGCGGGACTCGAGGGACTGCGCGAGGGTCGCCCCGACGCGGCCGCATCCCATGATGACGAAGTGCACAGCCGGTCACGCTATACCCGGCCGTGCCCGCCGCGCGTCCCGGCGGCGCGACCCGTCCGACGACCCGCACCTCCGGCCCGCCGGCCCGACCGTGTGTGGGTGTGCCCCGGCAGGCATACGATCGCTCATCGTGTCGGACCTCGCAGACGCCGCGAAGCGGCTCGTGCTCGGCCGTCCGGTCCGCAGCGACCGGCTCGGTCACACCCTTCTGCCCAAGCGGATCGCGCTGCCGGTGTTCGCCTCGGACGCGCTGTCGTCCGTCGCGTACGCACCGGACGAGATCCTGCTCACGCTCTCGCTCGCCGGGCTGACGGCGCTGACGATCTCGCCGTGGGTGGGGCTGGGCGTCGCCGTCGTGCTGCTCACGGTCGTCGCGTCGTACCGGCAGAACGTGCACGCGTACCCCTCGGGCGGCGGTGACTACGAGGTCGCGTCGGTCAACCTGGGCCCGAAGGCGGGCGTGACGGTCGCCAGCGCGCTGCTGGTGGACTACGTGCTGACGGTCGCGGTGTCGATCTCGTCGGGCGCGCAGTACGCCGCCACGGCGGTGCCCGCGCTGCGGGGTCACGAGACCTCGTTCGCGGTCGGGCTGGTGGTCCTGCTCACGCTGGTCAACCTGCGTGGCGTCAAGGAGTCCGGGAGCTTCTTCGCGATCCCGGTGTACCTCTTCATGGCGGCGATGGGGTCGATCGCCGTGGTCGGCGCCGTGCGCTACTTCTTCGGCACCCTGCCGGCGGCCGAGAGCGCAGGCCTCGGCGTGGCGGCCGAGCCGGGCTTCGACCAGGGGCTGATGGGGCTGGCGGGCGGCTTCCTCGTGCTGCGGGCGTTCGCGTCCGGGTGCGCGGCGCTGACGGGCGTGGAGGCGATCAGCAACGGCGTCCCCGCGTTCCGCAAGCCGAAGTCCCGCAACGCCGCGACCACGCTGGCGCTGCTCGGGTCCCTCTCGATCGTGATGATCATGTCGATCCTGCTGCTGGCGGGCGCCACCGGCGTGCGGTTCGTCGACGACCCGGCCACGCAGCTGCTGCGCGACGGCGTCCCCGTGGGTGAGGGCTACGAGCAGCACCCGGTCATCAGCCAGCTCGCGGGCGCCGTCTTCGCGGGCGTCCCGGTGCTGTTCGTCGTCGTGTCGGTGGTGACGGGCCTGATCCTGGTGCTGGCGGCGAACACCGCGTTCAACGGCTTCCCGGTCCTCGGGTCGATCCTCGCGCGCGACGGGTACCTGCCGCGCCAGCTGTACACCCGCGGTGACCGGCTCGCGTTCTCCAACGGGATCATCACGCTCGCCGCCGGGGCGATCGCCCTCATCTGGGCGTTCGACGCGCAGGTGACGCGCCTGATCCAGCTGTACATCGTGGGGGTCTTCGTCTCGTTCACGCTCTCGCAGCTGGGCATGGTGCGGCACTGGACGCGCGAGCTGCGCACCGAGCCCGACCCGCGCGCCCGGGCGCACATGCGGCGGTCCCGCGTGATCAACGCCGTCGGGCTGGGGATGACCGCCACGGTGCTGGTGATCGTGCTGGCCACCAAGATCACGCACGGCGCGTACATCGCGATCCTCGCGATGGCCGGCGTCTACGTCGCCATGCAGGGTGTGCACCGGCACTACGCGCGGGTGCGGGCGGAGCTGGCGCTGGGCGACGACGTGCAGTCCGCCCGCGCGCTGCCCAGCCGCGTGCACGCGGTGGTGCTGGTCTCGCACCTGCACCGCCCGACCATGCGCGCGCTCGCGTACGCGCGTGCCTCGCGGCCGAGCGTGCTCGAGGCGGTCACCGTGGGGGTCGACCCCGAGGACGTCGCGGCGCTGCGCGCCCAGTGGGAGGCGGCGGACGTCCCCGTGCCGCTCAAGGTGCTGGACTCCCCGTTCCGCGAGATCACCCGGCCCGTGCTCACGTACGTGCGCTCGATCCGGCGCGAGAGCCCGCGCGACCTCGTCGTGGTCTACATCCCCGAGTACGTCGTGGGGCACTGGTGGGAGCACCTGCTGCACAACCAGAGCGCGCTGCGGCTCAAGAGCCGGCTGCTGTTCACGCCGGGGGTCGTCGTCGCCTCGGTGCCGTGGCAGCTCGCGTCCTCGGCCGGGCAGACGGGGCTCGAGGACCCCGTCCGAGGTACCGTACCGGGTGCCTTCTGAGACCCTGCGCAACGGAACGATCGTCGACCTGGAGATCGGCCCGGTGGCCCACGGGGGTCACTGCGTCGCCCGTCACGAGGGCCGTGTCGTGTTCGTCCGGCACACCCTGCCCGGTGAGCGGGTGCGTGCCCGGCTGACCGACGCCGCCCCGGACGCGACGTTCTGGCGGGCGGACGCCGTCGAGGTGCTCGACGCGTCGCCGGACCGCGTGCCGTCGGCCTGGCCCGCGGCGGGCCCGGGCGGGGTCGGTGGGGGAGAGCTCGCCCACGTCGCGCTGCCGGCCCAGCGGGCGTGGAAGCGCGCGGTGCTGGCCGAGCAGCTGCGGCGGCTGGCGAAGCTGGACCTGGAGCCCGAGGTCGTCGCGGCGCCCGGCGACGACGCGCGCGGCGGCCTGGCCTGGCGCACGCGCATCGACCTGCACGTCGACGCCGAGGGGCGTGCCGGCATGCGTGGGTACCGCTCGCACGACGTGCTGCCGCTGGCCGACATGCCGCTGGCCACCGAGCACATCGCCGCGCTGGGTCTGTTCGACCGGCGCTGGCCGGCCGGCTCGCGGCTCGAGGCGGTCGCGCCGGCCGACGGCTCGTCGGCCCTGGTGCTGCTCGACGGGGTGCCGTTCGACCTGCACAGCAACCGCCGTGACCCGCGTCCGAACGCGCGCGCCGCGGTGCGCGAGCAGGTGGACGTCGCCGGCCGGGTGTACGACTACCGCGTGGCCGCCGCCGGGTTCTGGCAGGTGCACCGCGAGGCGCCGGCCCTGCTCGCGACCCGCGTGCTGGAGGCCCTCGGGGACGTCGCGGGGGCGACGGTGCTCGACCTGTACTCCGGTGCCGGGCTGTTCTCCTCGCCGCTCGCCGACGCGATCGGCCCCGACGGGCGACTGGTGGCCGTCGAGGGCGACGAGCGGGCGGTGCGCGACGCACGGCGCAACGCGCACGACCGCCCGCAGGTCGAGCTGCACGCCGGGGACGTGCTCGACGTGCTCCGTGGGCCGCGCGGCGGGGCGCCCGCCGTGGCGGCCGCGGACGTCGTGGTGCTGGAC
>JAEWEJ010000209.1 GCA_023389455.1 Actinomycetes bacterium
CACGACCGTCCACAGGTCACGTCGTCGCATCCCGTCGTGCAGGGCCGTGGCGAGCTCCACTCGGCGAGCGCGCACGGCGACGAAGGCCACGACGACGGCGACCAGCCCGACGAGGAGCCCGCCGAACCGGGTGACGCGCTCGTGGAACAGCCCAGAGCCGTCGAGCCCCGAACCCAGCGTGGAGTTGAGCTGCTGCACCTGGGGGACGTCGTCGACGTCACCACCCGGCCGGAGCACGGTGAAGAGCAGCGGGTTCAGGTCCGTGGTCATCGGCCACGCCTCGACCCAGCACTCGTCGAACGGTGCGCGGTACCCGGTGACGCTCACCGCCAGATAGCCGTACCCGTCCCGCCGGCCGTCGCGGGGGTAGGTGTAGGTGCCCGCGAGGCGAGACGGCCCGGTCGTCGCGGAGAGCCGGTCGCCGAGCCCGAGGCCGAGCGTCGCGGCGGCGTCGTCGGTCAGGATCAGACCCGGCCCCCCGTCGGTCGTGGCACCGACGACGGCCGGGAACCCTGGGCTCGCGTCGGCGGCAGGCATGGGGGCGCCGGGAAGGGCGACGGCGGCGACGGACTCGTCCGGTCGGACGGTGAGCGCACCCGCCGTGTGCACTCCGGGCAGATCGCGCAACGACTCGCACCGCGCGGCGTCGACCCGGCCCGGTGCCGAGATCGTGAGAATCGACGCACCAGCGGCGCGGAACTCCGTGGCCTGCCTCTCGACCGCGACCACGGTCGAGATCTCAGCCCCTAGCGCGGTGAGAACCAGGACCATCAGCACCAGTGCCAGCGTGACGCAGCGTGCCGTACCTGTGGAAGCGTTGCGCCATGCCTCGCGGAGGACCGAGCGCAGTCTCATGCGGCGGCGTGCAGCGTCAGGTCGACGTGGTCCGAGCACGCGTCACGGGTCGCGGCGTCGTGCGTCGCGACGACGATGATCGTCCCGGGTGAGCGCAGCGCATCGAGCGACTCGTTGACGGTGCGGGCGGTCGGCAGGTCGAGCTGGGCGGTCGGCTCGTCCACGAGGAGGAGTCCTGGTTCCGACGCGATCGCTCGCGCCAGCATGAGGCGCTGCGCCTCCCCACCCGAGAGGCGTCGGAACTGCTGCTGCGCGACACCACCGAGCCCGAACCTGCCGAGGAGGTCAGCGGCTCGCCGATCTGCCTCCCGGGGGTGCAGCCCCCGCACGAGCAGCGGGAGTGCGACGTGGTCGTGTGCTGAGCGCCGCGGCGTCCCGTGCGGGTTCTGGAACACCCACCCGGTGCGCCCGACGCCCTCTCGCGTGACAACACCCTCGCTGGGCGCCTCCCACCCGGCGAGCAGGCCGAGGAGGGTGCTCTTGCCCGACCCCGACGGGCCGGTCAGCGCGTAGGCGCGACCCGGCCGCAGGTCGAGGTCGAGCCCGCGGAAGAGCCACGGTCGCCCGGGGAAGCGGTGCCCGAGGCCGGAGACGGTCACGCGCACGGAGTGTCCTGTCGGGGCGACGTCTCGACGACGGTCGGCGGGATGCCGTCGAACAGCACGAACGTCTGGCCGAGCTCGGATCCCACGACCCGCACCGCGTGCGGGACGGCGCCTGTGGTCACGCAGCTGGTCCCGTCCGGTGCGGTGATCACCGCTGACGGTGGGACGACCGACACGTCCACCGGTTCTGACAACCGCAGCTGACCGACCGGGGCCTCGTCGCCCGTACCTCCTTGCTGGAGCGAGGGCGCAGCGTCGAGCCGTGCCAGCAGCGATGGGTCGGTGACGGGGGCCTGCGGCTCGACCGTGACGTCGATCCCGTCCACGCGGAGCGTGCGCGCGCCGGCGACGAGGTCGGACGGCGCACCGTCGCGCAGCGTGACTTCGGCCAGCGTACCTGGCGTGACGGCGAGCTCTGCTCCGGCTTCGAGCCGGCTCCCTATCGTGGCCGAGCACTCCGAGACGGTGACCGACGGTCCGGGGATCCACAGGATGCGGGATCGCGGGACGTAGGTGAGTGCCGAGGGGGCCCCGAGGTCGTCGAGGAGCGTGTTGGCCGCCCGGAGCGTCTTCCTGCCGAGCGTCCCGGTGATCTCCACGGGGTGCCCCAGGCGAGTCAGCTCCTCCTGCAGCGCCCGCACGTCGTTGCCCTCGGCGCCGACCGGAAGGTCCCGCCAGAGGGGGAGCGTCGTCGCGAGCGCGACGATCGGCGCGTCGTCGAGCCAGAGCGGCGCGGTCCCGGACTCGACGGCCGAGCCGGGACGGCAGTCGAAGCGTGTGACGAGACCGCTACCGGGCGATACCAGCCCTGACTCCTCGCCGCGGGCGACGGCGAGCCGCACGGAGCGGACGTCGTCGAACGTGGCTGCCTGGACGGTGAAGGTGGTGAGGGGAGCGGGCGGTCGCAGGGCCGCAGGGACGGCCGGGGAGGCCCACGCGGCACCGAGGGCGATCCCTACGGCGACGAGAGTCAGTCCCCCGAGCACCCACAGTCCGGCCTTCGCCGGGCTGCGCTCAGCCACCGGCCAGGCCCAGGGGGTCGTCCGAGCACGTCATGAGGGCGTCCCGGAGCTCGGTCGTGAGAGCAGCGAGGTCGGAGAAGCGGCCCTCCGTGTCCGTGACGTAGTCGTCCGCGGAGTAGCTGGCAGGGACGACCCCCTTGCCGACGAGGCACTCCGCCATGATGGTCGGGACGTCGAGGTTGGCGGGGTTCGACGCCATGATGTCGTGCAGCGCCCCGACCGTGTCTGCCCCCGACTCGCGCTCGCACACCTTCACCACCTCGTAGGGATCGCCTCCGTCCGGCAGGTGTGAGGCCTGATACGAGCCGTCGGGCTCGAAGCCCGAGAACGTCACGCCCTCGCCGTCGAGGCATGTACGGAACTTCTCCTCCATCTCGGCGTACTCGGCGTCGGTGATCTCCTCGTCGGCGATCGCCTGGCGGGCGAACTCGGACTCAGCGTCGGCGTAGAACGCGGCGAACTCGGCGGCGTAGGGCCCGTCGAACAGGGGAACCTCCGTCGCCGCACCCTCGGCCGCGCTCGGCCCCGCGGACTGCGAGGCGCCGCACGCGACGAGGAGGGGCGAGAACGCGGCGAGCGCTGCCGCGGCGAAGAGCCGCGGCGCCTTGCATCGGGACATGATTCTCCGGTGGCTGGGCGTTCGTCGGGATCGAGCGGACCCGCGCTCCGCCGGTCGTCGCGTCAGCGTGACGACCGGCAGCGCGCGAGCTGTTCTACTTGACGTCGTAGTACGCCTTGTTCCCGAACAAGCGGACCGCGTCCCACTGTCTCGCCCACAGTCCCGCGGCAACCCAGCCGGTGCTCCGGAGGCCGTTGTCCCCGTACGTCGAGGCCTTGTGGACCCTGGAGCCGTGGTGATAGAGCGACCAGACGTCCTTGGCGTCGGCGCCGTGGTCCCACGTGCCGCCCACGGACGGGTAGCTGATCGCCGCGCTGGCAGGGCCAGCGGCTCCGAGCGCGACACCAGCGACGAGCGTGGCGGTGATGACCGCCGTCATGATCTTTCGCATGAGATTCCCCCCTGAAGCGATGACCGTCCGAGGAAGTATCGTGCGGATGGCAGGAGTGGTGAGATATGTCCGTTATATGGACGAGCCGAGGTGGTCACCACGGGAGGTCGCCATCTCGCCGAGCGTGCGGCGCGGCTCGCTCCGACCGAAGCCCTGGCACCTCCGGTGACGCGTCATCCCGCCAGGACGCGGTCGAGCGCAGCGCGCCCCACGGGCCCCCAATGGGCCTTGCCGCCGGGAAGGCCCCGGTCGCCGTTCTGCCCCATGAGCAGGAGGAAGAGGGCCTTGAGCGCCGCGAGCCCGCGGGCACGCCGGACCGCTGCGTCGTCGGTCGGCGCGTAGGCGTCGAAGAACCGCGCCGCGAGGCCGGCGGGCAGCAGCACCCAGGCAGCGGCGAGGTCCCACGCCGGGTCGCCCGCGAACAGGTCGCCGAAGTCGACGACGCCCGCGAGCGTCCCGTCCGCGACGACGACGTTCGCCGGGTGCAGGTC
>JAEWEJ010000220.1 GCA_023389455.1 Actinomycetes bacterium
CGGTCGTCGCGCCGTCGACGGCGCGCGGCGACGTCGCGGCGCACGGCGCGGCCGCGCTGCTGGCCGAGGCCGAGACCATCTCCTTCCGGCTCACGCTCGACGCGACCGAGACGATCCTGCGCGGCACGGACCCGACCGAGGCGTCGCCCGCCGCCGTCGGGATCCTGCCCGAGCTCGCCTTCCTGGAGCAGGTGTCGATCGGACGGGACGTGCAGGAGAACCGCGGGGGAGCCGGCACCCGTGCCGGGCGCACCGGTGGCACCCCGATCCGCCCCGTGCGGCCCGACGAGCTGCTGCTCGAGCTCGGGTCGTCGCGCGCGTTCCCGTGCGTGCTCACCGAGCTGAGCATCACCGAGCAGAAGTTCACGGCCGGTCTGGTGCCGGTGCGTGCCGAGGCCGAGCTGAAGCTCACGGTGCTGGAGCCGGTGGAGAACCCGTACAACCCGCTGGTCCGGCGCGCGTTCGACCAGCTGCTGGCCGAGCGCACCCGCCACGCCGACCTGCTCGGCGCGTCCGACGGCGCGGGCTCGTTGCGCGCGGCGGTCGACGGCACCGCGAGCGGCGGCGGGACGCAGGGGGTGGTCGTGTGAGCGACCCCGCCGGCCGCTACCAGGGCGCCCCCACCTACCGCCGCACGGTCGACGGCGAGCGGGCCGTGCAGCTCGCGCAGCCGCGCCTGGTGCCCGTCGTCCCCACGGACGGCACGACGACCGTGGGCGCCGGTGAGCGCAGCGACCTCGTCGCCGCGCGCGTCCTGGGCGACCCGTACGCCTGGTGGCGTCTGGCGGACGCGAACCCGCACGTCGACGTCGACGGCCTGGACACCCCCGGGCGCCGCCTGGACCTGCCGCGGGAGCGACCGTGACCGGCCAGCGCGTCCCGCACCTGCACCTGTGGGTCGACGGCGAGCCCGTGGACGCGAGCGTCGTCGCGTCCCTGACCGTCGAGGACCGCGTGGACCGCGCCTCGACGTTCGCGTTCACGATCGCGTCGAGCCCCGTCGCGGCCGCGGCCGCCGGGGACGCCGGGGGTGACTGGGACACGCTGCTGCGCGGGCAGCCCGCGACGGACCTGGGGATGCCGGGGGCACGGCTGCTCTCGCGCGTGACGATCGGGTTCTCGCTGGTGCCGCCGGACGCGTCCGACGGCGGGACCGAGCTGCGGGTGGTGCTCGACGGGTACGCGACCGCGCTGGAGCACCGGTACGCGCACGCCCGCGTGCCGGACTCCGAGCTGGTGGTCACGGGCGTCGACGCCTCGTGCCTCATGCACCTGCAGACCGTGACGCGCCGGTGGCAGGACCGCTCGGACGCGCAGGTCGCCCGCGAGATCTTCGAGCGGTACGGCTTCGGTGCACAGGTCGAGGACACCCCGCGCCGGGACGGCACGGACGTCTCCCTGCTGCAGCGCTGCACCGACGCCGAGTTCCTGCGGCTGCTGGCCCGGCGCCACGGCTTCGAGGTGTTCGTCGCACCGACGGTGGACGAGGTCACGCCCGGGCGGCACCCCGGCACGGCCGTCACCGGGCGGTTCCGGGCCGCGCCCGTGGGGCGCGAGACGTTGCCGCAGGCGGACCTGTTCCCGCACGACGCACCCACGATCGTCGACATGACGGCGCGCTACGACGCGCACCAGCCGACGACGGTGCGCTCGTGGCACGTCGACGACCGCCGCCGCACGGTGCGTTCCGTCGAGGTCACCGACCCCGGGTACCCGCGCACGGGTGAGCGCTCGCGGGCCGACGTGCTGCAGGGCGCCCTGGGGGAGATCCTCGGCGACGGGCGCGCACCGGTCGCGGTGGAGGTCCGCAGCGCCGACGTCCCGTCCGACGACGACGAGCTGGCGCGGTTCGCCCGCGCGGACCTGCGCGGAGCCGACTGGTTCGCGACCGCCGAGGCGACGCTCGCGGCCGGCCGCTACCCCGGGTTCGTCGGGTCCGGCCGCATGCTGCCCGTGACCGGCACCGGCCCGGTGTTCGCCGGCGACTGGTACGTGCGCGCCGCGACGCACCGCTGGGGCGCCGCGCGCACGCCCCTGGGCGACCCGCCCGCGGTCGGGACGGCTGACGGCGAGAGCGAGATGGTCTACGAGGTCGACGTGGAGCTCGTCCGTGGGGCGCTCGGGGGTGAGCCGTGAACCGCACCCTCGACCAGCCCTTCCGCATCACGGACCGCGGCATCGCGGGTGCCGCCGCCGGCGCCGCGCAGCTCGCGCGCGCGCAGCTGCGCCAGCTGCTGTTCACGGCGCCGGGCGAACGGGTCGACCGGCCCGAGCTCGGGTGCGGGCTGCACCTGCTGGTGTTCTCGGGCGCCGACGCGGCCTGCGCGGCCGCGACCGAGTACGCCGTGCGCACCGCGGTGAACCGCTACCTCGGCCGGCTGCTCACGCTCGACGCCGTCCGCGTGAGCGTCGACGACACGACGCTCGTGGTCGACGTGCTGTACACGCTGCGCGCCTCCGGCGACGAGCTGGCCGACACGTTCACCCACCCCCTGCCCGCACCACCCGGGGGTGCGTCGTGACCGAGGTGCGGCTCGACGGCACCGACCTGGCCGCGTCGCTCGCGCAGGCGCAGACCGACCTGACCGCGGCGGCGGCCGGCAGCGTGCACGTGTGGCTGGTGCCGCACGGCACGTTCGACCTCGGCACGACCACGCTCGGCGCGCCCGGCCGCGACCTCACGCTCGCCGGCGTCGCGCCCGGGCCCGCGCCGACGCTGCGGGTCACGGG
>JAEWEJ010000416.1 GCA_023389455.1 Actinomycetes bacterium
GGTCCGGGACGTCGACCGGCCCGGCCCCCGCACCGGGCATCGGCCGGCGCCCGGGCGTGCGGGCGTCGGCGTCGGTGCGGGGGTCGGGCCGGGTCATCGCGAGGTTCCCTCTCGTCGGTGCTGCTGCAGCGTCTCAGGCGCCCTTGGCGGCGCGGAAGCCCGCGTCCAGGTCCGCGAGGATGTCGTCGACGTGCTCGATGCCGACCGCGAGGCGCACGAGGCCCGGCGTCACGCCGGACTGCGCCTGCTGCTCGGGCGTGAGCTGGCTGTGCGTCGTCGAGGCCGGGTGGATGACGAGCGAGCGCACGTCGCCGATGTTCGCGACGTTCGAGTGCAGCTCGAGCGCCGAGACGAAGGCCTGGCCGGCCGCGGCGCCGCCGTCGAGCTCGAACGCCAGCACCGCGCCCGCGCCGCGCGGCGCGTACTTGAGCTGGTTGGCGTGCCACGGGCTGGACTCCAGGCCCGCGTAGTGCACGTGCTGCACCTCGTCGCGCGCCTCGAGCCACTCGGCGACCTTCTGCGCGTTCGCGACGTGGCGCTCGACGCGCAGGGACAGGGTCTCGATGCCCTGCGCGATGAGGAACGCGTTGAACGGGCTGACCGCCGCGCCGAGGTCCCGCAGCAGCTGCACGCGCGCCTTGAGGATGAACGACAGGTTGACGCCGAAGGCCCCGTCGACCCCGAGGTCGCGCGCGAACACCAGGCCGTCGTAGGACGGGTCAGGCGTGTTGTAGCTCGGGAACCTCTCGGGGTGCTGCGCGTAGTCGAACGTGCCGCCGTCGACGATCACGCCGCCGATCGCCGTGCCGTGCCCCCCGAGGTACTTGGTGGCCGAGTGGACGACGACGTCCGCGCCCCACTGCAGCGGGTTGATCAGGTACGGCGTCGCGATGGTGTTGTCGACGACGAGCGGCACGCCGTGCGCGTGCGCGACACCGGCGACCAGCTCGATGTCGAGGACGTCGGAGCGGGGGTTCGGGATGGTCTCGGCGAAGAAGAGCTTGGTGTTCGGCCGGATCGCGTCGCGCCACGCCTGCCCGTCGTGCGGGTCGGTGACGAACGTCGTCTCGATGCCGAGGCGCGGCAGCGTGTGGCGCAGCAGGTTGTACGTGCCGCCGTAGAGGCTGGGCGAGGCCACGACGTGGTCGCCGGCCTCCGCGATGTTGAGGATCGCGAGGGTCTCGGCCGCCTGGCCGGACGCGACGAGCAGCGCACCGACGCCGCCCTCGAGGTTCGCGATGCGGTTCTCCACGACCTCCTGGGTCGGGTTGTTGATCCGCGTGTAGATGGGCCCGAGCTCCTTGAGCGCGAACCGGTCGGCGGCCTGCTGCGCGGAGTCGAAGACGAACGAGGTCGTCTGGTAGATCGGCAGGGCGCGGGCGCCCGTGGCGGGGTCGGGCGTCTGGCCGGCGTGGACCTGCCGGGTCTCGAAGCTCCAGCTCTCGTTGCTCATGGTCTGCTCCTCGTGCCGGCGTCCTGCCGGGGGTCGGTGGGCGGTCTGCGGCGGGTGGGGGACGTCACCCGCCGGGCGCCTCGCGCCGCACCTCGGCGACGCCCCGCGGGGGTCTGGGGAGGCGCACGTGCCGGTCGGTACCGGCCGGGCCCGGGGTCACCGGGCCTCGTCGTCGGGGCGGCCGGGTCGCGGGCAGGGCGAACGTGCGCTGGTCAGCGACACATTCGACAGAACATGCGGCGAGACTACGGTGTGCGTCCCACTGATCGACACGGGCGTCCCACATGACGAGACCGCGACGTCGGGCGCCTGCACCCGGCCGACGCTCTGCGGGGGACGGGCTGTCGCGCCTCCGGCCCGCCGTGGGCGTGCGACCCGGGGCTCGCCGGACCGGCGTCACCCGAACGGCCCCGGAGGTCTGTCCGGTTTGCTCCCGAACGACAACGGTGTGACTTCTGGGACGTGTGTGACAGGTGTTCTCTTGTGGGAATCCCACAGGTAACGTGCCCAAGGTGCGCGACGCCGTGAGGACACCCGAGGGCCGCTCGCCGTCCGACGACGGTGCGGCACCGCCGCGCCGCGTGTCGCACGGCATCCTGCCGCGCCGGGCGCTGCGGCCCCTCGCGCTGCTGCCCGTGGGCGTGCTCACCCTCGGCCTCGTCGCGACCCCGGCTGCCGCCGTGCCGTCCGCCGACGACGTGCGCGACGCCCGTGCCGGCGTCGCGCGTGCCCAGTCCTCCGTCGCGCAGCTCGAGGTCCGCCTGGCCGAGCTCGCGGCGTCCGCGGAGCAGGCTGAGGTCGACGTCCAGGTCGCCGCCGAGGCGTACACGCAGTCCGTCGCGGACGCCGACACCGCGCGGGCCCGCGCCGACGACGCCGCCGGTCGGGCCGCGCAGGCTGCGGAGCAGGCGGAGCAGGCCCGCCGCACCCTCGTGGCGCTCGCCCGGCAGATGGCACGTACCGGCAGCTCCTCCGAGGTCCTCGAGGCCGCACTGTCGGCCGACGGCTTCCAGGACGTCGCCCGGCGCACCACCGCGCTCAACCAGGTCACGGGCAAGGCCGAGGACGTCGTCCAGGAGTACCAGGCGGCCCTGCTGGTCGCCGAGACGATGGAGCGACGCTCCGCCGCCGCGGCGCAGTCCGCGACCGACGCCGCCGCCGCCGCGCAGGACGCGCTCGCCGAGGCCGAGCGCACCCGCGCCGACGCCGACGCGTCCTTCACCGCCGGTCAGGCGGAGCGCGACGGGCTGATCGCGGCGCTCGCCGC
>JAEWEJ010000281.1 GCA_023389455.1 Actinomycetes bacterium
GTGCGTCCGCGACCGCGACCCCGCCCGCGCGCGACGCCGTGCGGACGGGCGGCACGGACGGCGGCGGGCCGGACGCCCGCACACCCCGGCGGGGCGCGCGGTCGTCCTCGTCGACCGGGGCGCCACCCACGGGCGTGAAGATCAGCGCGCACAGGTCCCGGTACGTCGCGTCGGGGCGCGCCACCCAGCTGATCTGCCGCAGCGCCTGGTCCTGGCCCGCGGACTCCAGCAGGAACTGCCCGTACCCGAGCATCTGCCCGAGCACGGAGCGGGAGTACCGCATGTCGGTGACCTTCAGCAGCGGCATCATCCCGATCTGGTGGGTGACGAGGCCGGTCAGCAGCAGCATCCGCTTGTCGGTGGCGACGAACCACTCGACGCGCCACACGAGCAGGAACCACCCGAAGCGGGCGAGCGCGGCCAGCCACAGCCACCAGACCACGAGAGCCCGGTCGCCCACCGTCGGCTGCAGCACCGTGGTGAGCCAGCCGCACACGGCGAACACCGCGGTGGCCGAGGCCGCCGGCTCGAGCAGCTTGGCCCAGTGCCGGCGCGTCGCGAGGACGACCCGCTCGCCGGGCAGCACGTACCGCCGCAGCAGCCGGTGGGACATGACGATCCGCGTCGCGTGGTCCGCCGTCACGCCGTCACCTCCCTGCCGACGCCCGGGTCAGCTCGCCAGGTTCTCGAAGAACCGCGCGAACCCGGAGAACGCCCCGTAGACGAAGTCCCAGATCGACTCGACGACCTGCGCCGCGCGGTCGGGGTTGGTCACCACCGCGTAGATGAGGAAGATGACGACGATCCACATGAGGATGCTCTTCGCCCTCGCCGGCATCTGGCTCCTCCGAGTCGCTGGTCGTCGCGTCGTGGTGTGCGTGCTCACCGCCGCCGTCCGGTCCGCCACCGGCGCCCGCGGACGCGGGTCCGGACGGCGCACACAGTACCGATCGGGAGGATCAGGCCGAACCGTACACGCCGGGCGATACCGGGGTCTGAGGGCATTCTCACGAAGCGGACGGCGTGCGGTACGCGCGTCCCGCTCCCGGGGGCGGCGTGCGGTCAGCCGACGGTGACGCGCAGGACCCGGTCGTCCCCCGCCACCGGGTCGCCGCGGCCGTCGGTGTTGTTCGTCAGCACCCACAGCGAGCCGTCGGGGGCGACCTCGACGGCGCGCAGCCGGCCGTGCTCGCCGACCAGCAGCGGCTGCGGGGTGCCGACGCCGGCCGCGTCGGCCGCCGGGTCGTCGAGGTCGGCCGCGTCCACGGGGCGCAGCGGGACCCGCCACAGCGCGCGTCCGCGCAGGCCCGCGAGGTACACGCCCTCGTCGGTGACGGCGATCCCGGAGGGCGAGGCGTCCGACGTGGCCCAGACCGCGACGGGGTCCGCGAACCCCTGCGCCGCCCCGCCGGTGCCCTCGACCGTCGGCCAGCCGTGGTCCGCGCCCGCCCGCAGCACGTTGAGCTCGTCCCACGTGTCCTGACCGAACTCGGAGGCGAAGACGCGCCCGTCGGGCGCCCAGCCGATGCCCTGGACGTTGCGGTGCCCCCGGGTCCACACCGGCGACGACGGGTCGGGGTTGTCCGGCGCCGGCGCGCCGTCGGGGGTCACGCGCAGCACCTTGCCGCCCAGGCTGGACGGGTCCGGCGCCAGGTCGGTGGCGTACGTGTCACCGGTGGTCACGTACAGCAGGCCGTCCGGCCCGAACGCGAGCCGCCCCCCGTTGTGGTTCCTCCCGGCGGGGATGCCGTCGAGCAGCACACGCGTCGGCCCGAGCGTCGTGCCGTCGAGCGTGGCGCGCAGGCCCCTGTTGTCCTGCGCGGACGTCAGGTGCACCACGACGTCGACGGGCCCGGTCGACGTCCCGGGCACGACCGCGACGCCCAGCAGGCCACCCTCGCCGCGCGCGACCACCTGCTGCGCGATCTCGTCGGCGCCCGGCCCGGTCACGTCCGTGACCGAGCCGTCCGGGGCGACGACCACCAGCCGCGCCGCGTCCCGCAGCGTCACCAGCGCCCGCCCGTCGGGGAGGAAGGCCAGGCCCCACGGCGCGTCGAGGCCGGTGGCGACGTCCTGCACCGACGTCACCTCGACGGTCGGGACGTCGCGGACGGCGGCGGCGACGTCCGACGGCGCGGCGACCGGCGGCTCGGCGTCCGCGGACGGCGCCGCCGACGTGGACGGCGCCGGTGCGGACGGCGCGGGGCCGGACGCGTCCGGGGAGCAGCCCCCGAGCACCAGGACGCCGACGAGCAGCGGTCCGACGACCTGCGCCCGGCGCCGTCGCGCACGCGTCGACCACGGGCCCACGTCCTCCGGTCCGCGCCGCATCGCCCCACTGTGCCCGTCGGCACCGCGTCGTGCACGACGTCCGCGCCCGCGCGCGGCAGGATGGCGCCATGACCGACGTGACAGGGACCGCACGGCGAGCGCTGGTCGTCGTGGACGTGCAGCCGACGTTCTGCGAGGGCGGCGCGCTGCCCGTCGAGGGCGGCAACGCCGTGGCGCAGGCCATCGCCGACTACGCGGCGGCGCACCGCGACCGCTACGCGCTGGTCGTGACGACGCAGGACTGGCACGTCGACCCCGGCGCGCACTTCTCCGAGACCCCCGACTACGTCGACACGTGGCCGCCGCACGCCGTCGTCGGCACGCCCGAGGCCGAGCTCCACCCCGCGCTGGCGGACCTGCGCCCGGACGCGAGCGTGCGCAAGGGCGAGTACGCGGCGGCCTACTCGGGGTTCGAGGGCGTGGACGCGGACGGCCACGCCCTGGCCGAGGTCCTGCTGGACGCCGGTGTCACCCACGTCGACGTCGTCGGCATCGCGGAGTCCCACTGCGTGCGCGCCACCACGCTCGACGCCCTGACCCTCGGCCTGGGCGCCCGGGTGCTCACCGACCTCACGGTGCCGGTGACCCCGGAGCAGGGCGCCGCGGCGCGCGAGGCGATGGCGGCCGCGGGTGCCGAGCTCGTGGAGTCCGGCCTGCTCTGAGGGGTCAGGACCTCCGGGAGGCCAGCGCCGCCGCGTACAGGTCGCGCTTGGCGACACCGGCGGCCTCGGCGACCTCCGCGACGACGGCCTTCAGCCGCTCGCCGCCGTCCACGCGCGCCAGCACCTCGGGCACGAGGGCGGCGACGTCGGGCGGGCCGTCCGCGGGCGCCCCGCCGACGACGAGCACCACCTCGCCACGGACCTCGCCGGCGTGCGCCCAGGCGGCGAGGTCGCCGAGCGGGCCGCGACGGACCTCCTCGTACGTCTTGGTCAGCTCACGGCACACCGCGGCAGGGCGCTGCGGCCCGAAGGCCTCGACGAGCGCGTCGAGCGCGTCGGCGACACGGTGGGGGGCCTCGAACAGCACCATCGTGCGCCGCTCGCCCGCGAGCGCCGCGAGCGCGCGGGCCCGGTCCCCCGGGCGGCGCGGCAGGAAGCCCTCGAAGCAGAACCGGTCGGTCGGCAGCCCGGACAGCGCGAGGGCGGCGAGCACCGCGCTCGGCCCGGGCGCGACGGTGACGGGCAGCCCCGCGGCGACGGCGGCCTGCACGACCCGGAACCCGGGGTCGGACACGGTCGGCATGCCCGCGTCCGAGACGACGAGGACCGTGCCACCGCCCGCCACGACCTCGAGCAGCTCGTCGGCACGGTCCGACTCGTTGTGCTCGTGGTGGCTGACGACCCGCCCGCCGATCGTGACGCCGAGGCGGGCCGCGAGCGCGCGCGTGCGGCGGGTGTCCTCCGCGGCCACCACGTCCGCCTCGGCCAGCAGGCGGCGCAGCCGCGCGGAGGCGTCGTCGGCGTCGCCGATGGGCGTCGCCGCCAGCACGAGGGCGCCGTCACCGGGCCGCACGGAGCGCGCCGGGGCCGGACGACCGCCCGGTGCA
>JAEWEJ010000314.1 GCA_023389455.1 Actinomycetes bacterium
GCGCGGACCGGTGCGTCGCGCCGCGCGAGCCCGCAGCGCCGTCGTCGCGGGCGCCCTCGTCCTGATGGCCGCCGCGTGCGCCCCCGGCGCGTCCGCGGGGCCGGCACCCACGCAGGACGGCCGGACCGTGCTGCGCTACCAGGGCACCGTCGGCCAGGTGGCCCTCCCGGAGCTGGCCGAGGACCTCGGGTACTTCGAGGTCGTCGAGCTCGAGTGGGTCTCCGACGTCACGGGCGGGCCCGCCTCGATCCAGGCCACCGCGACGGGGGAGACGGACATCGGCAGCGCCTTCAACGGCGCGATCGTCAAGCTCGTGGCGTCGGGCGCCCCCATCACCTCGGTGATCTCCTCCTACGGCTCGGACGAGCTCACCCACGGCGGCACGTACGTGCTCGAGGACTCGCCGGTGCGGACCGCGCGCGACCTCGTCGGCCGGAAGGTCGGCATCAACACCCTCGGCGCCCAGCACGAGGCCGTGACCCGCAGCTGGCTCACCGACCAGGGGCTGAGCGCGGACGAGATCGAGAAGGTCGAGCTGACCGTGATCCCGCCGGTCAACGCCGAGCAGGCGCTGCGCGAGGGACAGCTCGACGCGGTCCAGCTCGGCGGGATCCTCAAGGACTCGGCTCTGGAGCGTGGCGGGCTGCGCCGGCTCTTCTCCGAGGTCGACCTCTTCGGCACCTTCGCGTACGGCACGTACGTCCTGAACGACCGCGTCCTGGCCGAGGAGCCCGAGGCGGCCGCCGACTTCGTGCAGGGCGTCGCACGGGCGATCCGCTGGGCGCAGGTCACCGACCCGCAGGAGGTGCGCGACCGCTTCGTGCGGATCGTCGAGGAGCGCGGTCGCCACGAGGACCCGGCCAACATCGCCTACTGGAAGTCGGTCTCCATCCCCGCGCCCGGTGGCGTGATCCAGGAGGAGGAGATCACGACCTGGATCGACTGGCTCGTCGCGGACGGCCGGGTCCCGGCCGGGTCCGTCACGCCCGAGGACGTCTACACCAACGACCTCAACCCGTACGCCGACGGCACCTGGGAACCCGACGCCGGGCCCGACGGTGAGCCGCTCGGCTGACCCGACCTGACCCGACCCCTCACCGACCCGTCGCCGACCCGTCCCGACCCGCCGCAGGAGGCACCCCGTGACCGACCGACAGCTCGTCCTCAACCTCTTCATCCACCCCACCGGGCACCACGAGGCGTCGTGGCGCCGTCCGGACGCGCCGACGCACCGGATCCACACCGCGGCGTACTACCAGGCGCTCGCCCGGCGGGCCGAGGCGGCCAAGCTCGACGCCGTCTTCTTCGCCGACATCCCCGCTCTCACGCGGCAGGTCGAGCACGGACCGGGCGCGTGGCTCGAGCCGATCACGACCCTCGTGGCGATCGCCGCCGCGACCGAGCGCATCGGCCTGGTCGCCACGGCGTCGACGACGTTCTACGAGCCGTACAACCTCGCCCGCCTCTTCGCCTCGCTCGACCACCTGTCCGGCGGCCGTGCCGGGTGGAACGTCGTGACGACGGCCAGCGCGGAGGCCGCCGGCAACTTCGGGTACGACGAGTTCCCGGACCCGAAGCAGCGCTACGCGCGCGCTGCGGAGTTCGTCGACGCCACGGTCCGGCTGTGGGACTCGTGGGAGGACGACGCGGTGCTCGACGACCGTGCGGGCGGGCGCTACGCCGATCCCGCGCGGATCCACGCCGCCGCCGTGCGCGGCGAGCACGTGCGCGTCTCCGGCGCGCTGAACGTGCCGCGCTCGCCGCAGGGCCGGCCCGTCCTCGTGCAGGCCGGGTCGTCGAACGAGGGGCGGGGGTTCGCGGCGCGGATCGCCGAGGCGATCTTCACCGCCCACCAGACGCTGGGCGACGCCCAGGCCTTCTACTCCGACCTCAAGGCGAGGGCCGCGGCCGCGGGCCGGGACCCGGACCACGTCAAGATCCTGCCGGGCATCAGCCCGTTCATCGCCTCGACGCGGGCCGAGGCGCGGGCCCTGGAGCAGGAGCTGAACGAGCTCACGGTGCCGGCCTACGGGCTGCGGCAGCTGTCGTCGCTCGTCGGGGTCACGTTCACCGAGGCGCAGCTCGACGACCCCGTCCCGCTCGAGCTGTTCGCCGACGCGGGCGACGTCACCGACAACGCGCGCTCGCGGCTGCAGGTGGTCGCCGGGATCGTCGAGCGCGACCGGCCGACCGTCCGCGGCCTGCTGCATCGTCTGGCGGGGGCCCGGGGGCACCGGGTGTTCGTCGGCACGCCCGTGGACGTCGCGGACACGATCGAGGAGTGGTTCACCCAGGGGGCGGCGGACGGCTTCAACGTCATGCCCCCGGCGCTGCCCGACGGCCTGGAGGTCTTCGCGGACGAGGTCGTGCCGCTGCTGCAGCAGCGCGGGCTCTTCCGGACCGAGTACACGGGCACCACGCTGCGCGAGCACCTCGGCCTGCCGCGGCCGGCCAACGTGCACGTGCCGGCGTCGCGGGCCGTGCTGGTCGGGGCGTGACGAGCTCGCGCGCGGTGCTCCGGCCCCTGGTGACGACGGTGTACCTGCCGTCGGTCGTCTTCGGGGTCGGGCAGGGGGCGGCGCTGCCGATGCTGCCGCTGCGCGCACTCGAGCTCGGCGCGCCACCCGCGCTCGCCGCCGGGATCGCGGCGCTGACCGGCGCAGGGCTGGTCCTCGGTGACCTGCCCGCCGGCCGCGTGGTCGTCCGCCTCGGCGAGCGGCGCGCGATCCTCGTCGGGTCCGGCGCGGGAGCGCTCGGCGTCCTCGTCGTGCTGCTGGCCTCCACGCCCGCCGTCCTCGCCCTGGGCGTCCTGCTCAGCGGCTGCTCGATGTCGGTGTGGACCCTGGCCCGCCAGCGGTACCTCGCCGACGCCGTGCCGGTGGCGGTGCGCGCCCGGGCCATGTCGCTCTTCGCGACCATGTGGCGCACCGGTGCCCTGGTGGGGCCGTTCGTCGGCGCGGCGGTCGTGCAGGGCGTGGGCGTCCGCGGGGCCTTCGCGGTGCAGCTCGTGACCGTCGTCCTGTCGGGCTGGCTGATGGCGCGGCTGCCGGACGTCGCTGCCCGCCCCGGCGACGACCCCGCGCTCGGCCTCGGCCGGCAGACCGTCGTGACGATCGCCGTACGGCACCGTCGGCTGTTCGCCACGCTCGGGATGGCGACCCTGCTCATGGGCGCCGCGCGGGCCTCGCGGGACGCGGTGGTGCCGCTGTGGGGGACCCACCTCGGTCTCGAGCCCGCCCAGGTCGCGCTCGTGTTCGGCTGCGCCGGGGTCCTCGAGGTGCTCGTCTCGACACCCGCGGGCGTGCTCATGGACCGCTACGGCCGCCGCGCCGTGGCGACGCCGTCGCTGGCGCTCCTCGCGGCCGCGTACCTGCTGCTGCCCTGGTCGTCGTCCGTCGCGACGCTCGCGGTCGTCGCCCTCGTGCTCGGGCTCGGCAACGGCCTGGGCAACGGCGTCGTCATGACGCTGGGCGCGGACGTCACGCCACCGCACGGGCGTGCCCAGTTCCTCGCCTCGTGGCGGCTGCTGCACGACGGCGGGATGTTCGTCGGCCCGCTCGTCGTGGCGGTCGTCGCCTCGGTGTCCCTCGCCGTCGCCTCGGGTGCCGTGGGGGTGCTCGCGCTCGCGGGTGCGGGGCTCATGTGGCGGCACGTGCCGCGCTACGTCCCGCACCCCGGCGGCCTGCCGTCGACCGGCCGCGTGCCGCCGGCCGGTCCCGCCCCGTCCACCCTGCACGTCCGGCCCACCGGACCCGACCCGTCCGATCCCGTCCCGTCCACCCCGGGCCCCGCCCGGACCACCGCCGTGGAGGCGTCATGAGCACGACCAAGCTGCGGTTCGACCGCGTGTGCAAGGAGTTCACCGTCCGCGACCCGTCCCGGGGGCGCGCCGCCACGCAGCAGCTCGTCGCCGTCGACGACGTCACGCTCGACGTCCCGACCGGCCAGCTGCTGACCGTCGTGGGACCCTCCGGCTGCGGGAAGTCGACGCTCCTGGACCTCGTGGGAGGTCTGACCTCACCGACGTCCGGACGGATCCTGCTCGACGGCGCCGAGATCACCGGCCCGGGTCTGGACCGGGGCGTGGTGTTCCAGCAGTACGCGCTGCTGCCGTGGCGCACGGCGCGGGGCAACGTCGAGTTCGGGCTCGCCGCCAAGGGCGTGCCCCGCCGCGAGCGCGCCGCAAGCGCCGACGAGCACCTCGAGCTCGTGGGTCTGACCGGGTTCGGCGACCGGTACCCCCACGAGCTGTCGGGTGGCATGAAGCAGCGGGTCGCCATCGCGCGCTCGCTCGCCTTCGACCCCGACGTGCTGCTGATGGACGAGCCGTTCGCGGCGCTCGACGCCCAGACCCGCGAGTCGCTGCAGGACGAGCTGCTGCGGATCTGGCGGACCACCGGCAAGACCATCGTCTTCATCACGCACGGCATCGACGAGGCCGTGTACCTGGGCCAGCGGGTCGCCGTCATGACCGCGCGCCCCGGACGCCTGCACTCGACCGTCGACATCGACCTCGACCCGTCCGCCGACGAGGACGTGCGGTCCTCCGCGCACTTCGGCGAGCTGCGGCACGAGGTCTGGAGCCGCCTGAACGCCGGGCAGGCCGCCACCACGAAGGAGCTGACCCGTGCCTGAGCCCACCACCCTCGCGCCCGTCACCACCCCGCCCGTCTCGGACGCCGCGCCACCCCGGGACCCCGCGCCTCGGGACCCCGCGCCCCGGGACCCCGCGCCCCGGGACCCCGCGGCCACCCCCGTGCCGTCCGCCGTCGAGACCGTCGCCTTCGCGGACCCGCCGACCCTCGGCCGGACGTCGGCGGTCGTCGCGCCCCGCCGTCGGACGCTGCGCGGTCTGCTCGCGCGCGCGGTGCGCTCGTCCGCCGCGATCGTCGCGTTCCTCGCCCTGTGGGAGGCGGCGCCGCGCCTGGGCCTGACGGACCCGGTGTTCCTGCCGCCGTTCAGCGTGGTGCTCCAGGCGCTGGCGGGGCAGGTCGCGTCGAGGGAGCTCGCCCAGCACCTGGGGGCGTCCCTGACCCGGGCCGGCGCGGGCTTCGCCATCGCGCTGGGCGTTGCGATCCCCGTGGGCGTGGCGATCGGCTGGTACCGCCGCGCCGCCGAGCTGCTCAACCCGATCCTCGAGCTGTTCCGCAACACCGCCGCGCTGGCGCTGCTGCCGGTCTTCGTGCTCGTCCTCGGCATCGGGGAGACGTCGAAGATCGCCATCGTCGCCTTCGCGTGCACCTTCCCGGTGCTGCTGACGACCATCTCCGGGGTGCGGACCGTGGACCCGCTGCTCGTGCGGTCCGCCCGGTCGCTCGGGCTGAGCAACGTGCGGCTGTTCTGGCACGTGGTGCTGCCCTCGGCGGTCCCGACGATCTTCACGGGGGTCCGGATGGCCGGTGCGGCGTCGATCCTCGTGCTCGTGGCAGCCGAGATGGTCGGCGCCCGTGCGGGCCTGGGCTACCTGATCACGTACACGCAGTTCAACTTCCAGATCCCGCAGATGTACGCGGGGATCCTGGTGATCGCACTGACCGGGGTGACGATCAACGGGCTGCTGGTGGCCCTCGAGCGGCGCTTCTCGGGGTGGCGCGTGAGCGGCTGAGGCGTGCCCGCGCGAGCGGCCGGGGTGCCGGGGTCGTCAGCCGGCGACGGCCAGCCGGACCTGGCCCGGTGCCAGGGCCTCGACGCCCGTCGGCTCCCACGTGGGCGTGGACCGGGTCCACGTCAGGTCGCCGACGGTGACGGCGTCGAGGTCGACGGCCCAGGCCACCGCGACCGCCCACTGGGCGGCGAACCAGCCCGCCCGGGCGGGGTCGTCGATCGGCAGGGCGGTCGCGGTCAGGTCCACGGTGGGCGGTGCGGTGCCGTCGCCGGGCGTCACGGTCACGGGCACCTCCCCGAGGTCGCGCACCACCCGGGCGAGCACGGCGTCGGTGCCACCCGGCTCCGCGACCTCCCGCAGCTCGCAGCGCAGGGCGGCAGGGGAGTGCCCCGTCAGCGCCGACGCCCAGGCACGCGCCCGCACCTCGTGCTGGGCGTACGCGTCGGGGAAGCCGCTGCGCTGCACGGCCTGGGCGGCCTCGGTGACCGCCATGTCCTGGTAGCCCGGGACCTTCTCGAGGCCCTCGAAGAACTTCGTCGTCGAGTAGACCGGGTCCATGATCTGCTCGACCGTGCCCCAGCCCTGCGACGGGCGCTGCTGGTACAGGCCGACGGAGTCCCGGTCGCCGTAGTCGATGTTCTCCAGCCGCGACTCCTGCAGCGCGGTGGCGATCCCGATGGTCACGGCCCGGGCGGGCATCCCGCGCCGCGTCGCCACGGCGGACGCGAGCGCGGCGTGCTGCGCCTGGTCCGGGCTCAGCCGCCACTCCGTGCCGTCGAGCGCCGCGAAGCAGCGCTCCGCGGCGGCCGGGGCCGGGTTCGCGCGGTCCAGCAGCGCCACGACGGCGACGACGGCCAGCACGACCAGCGCCGCCACGAGGCCGACCGTCACCAGCACGGGGAGGCAGCCGCGGCGGCGCTGGCGGGCCACGGCGTCAGTTGGCGTGCAGTGCGGAGTTCAGCCGGACGCCGGCACCGGAGCGCACGACGGCCTCCACCTCGCCCGTGCGGGAGTTGCGACGGAAGAGCACGCCGTCGGCGCCCGCGAGCGCCCGGGCCTTGACGACGCGCGCGTCACCGTCGTCCACGGCGCCCTCGACGTCGAGGCCGACGAGCCGCACCTTGGTGCCCGCGGTGACGTACAGGCCGGCCTCGACCACGCAGTCGTCACCGAGCGGGATGCCCAGCCCGGAGTTCGCGCCCAGCAGCGACCGACGGCCGATCGACACGACCTCGCGGCCGCCGCCCGACAGCGTCCCCATGATCGACGCGCCGCCGCCGACGTCCGAGCCGTCGCCGACGACCACGCCGGCCGAGATGCGTCCCTCGACCATCGAGGTGCCCAGCGTGCCGGCGTTGTAGTTCACGAATCCCTCGTGCATGACGGTCGTGCCCGCGGCCAGGTGGGCGCCGAGGCGCACCCGGTCGGCGTCCGCGACCCGCACCCCGGTGGGCACGACGTAGTCGACCATCCGGGGGAACTTGTCGACGCCGAGGACGGTCACGGGCGTGCCCGTCGCCGCGCGCAGCCGTACCCGGGTCGCCTCGAAGCCCTCGACGGCGCACGGCCCGCGGTCGGTCCACACGACGTTCGGCAGGACGCCGAAGATGCCGTCGAGGTTCTGCCCGTGGGGGGCCACCAGGCGGTGCGAGAGCAGGTGCAGGCGCAGGTAGGCGTCCGCGGTGCTCGCCGGCGCTGCGTCCAGGTCCACCACGGTCGCGACGAGCACGACGCGCACCCCGCGGGCCTCGTCCTCGCGCTCGCACGCGGCGAGGTCCGCCGGGGCGTGGGACCGCACCGACGACGGGTCGTCCACGTCGAGCGTGGCGGGCGGCGCGCCGAGCGCCGGGGACGGGTACCAGACGTCGAGGGTCGTGCCGGCGTCGGTGACGGTGGCCAGGCCGAGGCCCCAGGCCGTGCGGTCGATCATGGCGCGCAAGCCTACGTGCCGGACCCGGCGGACCGGAAAGCGCCCGCGCGCGTAGGGTCGGTCACGTGGCTGCCGAGCTCCTTGACCTGTCCGCCGACGTCGTGACGCTGACCCGTCAGGTGTGCGACGTGCCCTCCGTCAGCGGGGACGAGACGACGCTGGCCGACGCGGTGGAGGCCGCGCTGCGGGAGCACCCCCACCTGGAGGTGCTGCGCGACGGCGACGCGGTCGTCGCCCGCACCCACCTCGGCCGGGAGCGGCGCGTCGTGGTGGCCGGCCACCTGGACACGGTGCCCGTCGCGGACAACCTGCCCACCCGCCTCGAGGGTGACGTGCTGTGGGGGCGCGGGACGGTCGACATGAAGGGCGGCGTCGCGGTGGCGCTGTCGCTCGCGGCCTCGCTGACCGACCCCGTGCACGACGTGACGTGGGTGTTCTACGACCACGAGGAGGTCGACGCCGACCTCAACGGGCTGGGCCGGGTCGCGCGGCACCACCCGGACTGGCTCGCGGCCGACTTCGCCGTCCTCGGCGAGCCGAGCAACGGCGGGCTCGAGGGCGGCTGCAACGGCACCCTGCGCGCGGAGGTCCGGCTCACCGGGGTCGCGGCGCACTCCGCGCGCGCCTGGGTGGGCGTCAACGCGGTCCACGCCGCCGGCGAGGTGCTGCGTCGCCTCGAGGCGTACGAGCCGGCGACCGTCGAGGTCGACGGGCTGGCGTACCGGGAGGGCCTCAACGCGGTCCTCATCTCCGGCGGGGTCGCGACGAACGTCATCCCGGACTCGTGCGTCGTCACGGTCAACTACCGCTTCGCCCCGTCGCGCAGCGTCGACGAGGCCGCGGCGCACGTGCGCGAGCTGCTCGCGGGCTACGACGTCGTCGTGACGGACAGCGCGCCCGGCGCGCGGCCCGGCCTCGACGATCCCGCCGCCCAGGAGTTCGCGGCGGCCGTCCTCGCCGTCACGGGCGGGCGACCGGCGCCGAAGTACGGGTGGACGGACGTCGCCCGGTTCAGCGAGCTCGGTGTGCCGGCCGTGAACTTCGGCCCCGGCGACCCGCTGCTGGCGCACAAGGACGACGAGCACGTGCCGGTCGCGCAGATCGAGCTGTGCCACCGGGCCCTGGTGGCGTGGCTGACCGGCGCGCAGCCGGAGGAGCTCCCGCTCGGCACGGCCTGAGCGTCGGTCCCGGCCGTGCGGGCGTCCCCCGTCCGGGCGACCGGGAGGGCGGCTCGGCCGCCCGCGTGGCGTCGCGCCGCGGCGGGCGCGACCTAGGCTCGTGCCCATGATCCACGACGACACCCCGGCAGTGACGCCGGAGTACCGCCAGGGCCCCGTGCTCCTGCGGCGCGACCAGATCCCCGCCACCACCTCCGACCAGCGGCTGCTCTCCAAGGGCGAGGGCGCTGCGTGGATCCACAGCGACCCCTGGCGGGTGATGCGGATCCAGAGCGAGTTCGTCGAGGGGTTCGGTGCGCTCGCCGAGGTGGGCCCGGCGGTCAGCGTCTTCGGTTCGGCGCGCGTGAAGCCGGACGACCCGTACTACGGGATGGCGCAGGACGTCGCCCGCGGCCTGGTCGAGGCCGGGTACGCGGTGATCACCGGCGGCGGGCCGGGGATCATGGAGGCCGCGAACCGCGGCGCGGCGGAGGCCTCCGGGCTGTCGGTCGGGCTGGGCATCGAGCTGCCGTTCGAGCAGGGCATGAACGAGTGGGTCGACCTGGGCGTCAACTTCCGCTACTTCTTCGCGCGCAAGACGATGTTCGTCAAGTACTCGGAGGGCTTCGTCGTCCTGCCGGGAGGGTTCGGCACGTTCGACGAGCTGTTCGAGGCGCTGACGCTCGTGCAGACGCACAAGGTGACCGGCTTCCCGATCGTGCTGCTCGGCGCGGACTACTGGACCGGCCTGCTGTCGTGGCTGCGCGACACGGTGCACCCGGCCGGCATGATCGCGGCCGCCGACATCGACCTCCTGCAGGTCGCGCGGGACGCCGACGAGGCCGTCGAGATCGTCGTGCGCCGGGGTGCCGAGCTGCGCGCCGAGGAGGAGGCCGCGGTCCGTGCCGCCGCGCGCGACCAGCG
>JAEWEJ010000359.1 GCA_023389455.1 Actinomycetes bacterium
GTCCGTGGGCGCGTCGTCGTCGCTCGTGGGGTCGGGGGTGCTCGTCGGCGGTTCGGGCGCGTCGCCGGCCGCGCGGCGCCGCCGCCACAGCCCGCCGAGAGACGCGAGGCCCTGCGGCAGGAACGCGACGACGAGGATGAACAGCGCGCCCTGGAAGTAGGTCCAGAACGACGGGAACTGCTCGGACAGGCCGGTCTCGGCCCACGACACGGCGACGGCACCGAGCACCGGGCCGAGGAGGGTCGCGCGACCGCCGATCGCGACGCCGACGAGGAAGCCGATGGACGGGATGACCCCGACGTCGGCGGGCGAGATGATCCCGACGACCGGTGCGAACAGCGCACCTCCGATGCCGGCGAAGCACGCGGCGACCGCGTAGGCGACGACCTTGACGTTCGCCGGGTCGTACCCGAGGAAGCGCACGCGGTTCTCCTGGTCGCGCACCGCGACGAGCAGCTCGCCGTAGCGCGAGCGCATGAGGAGCCGCACGACGAGGACCATCGCGAGGAGCACGCCCGCGGAGATGAAGTAGAGCATCCGCTTGTTCACCGGGTCGGCGAGGTCGAAGCCGAAGAACGACCGGAACCCGTTGAGCCCGTTGGTGCCACCGGTGACCTTCTGCTGCCCGACGAGGAGGATGGCGAAGGCCGCCGCGAGCGCCTGGGAGAGGATCGCGAAGTAGGCGCCGCGCACCCGCCGCCGGAAGACCGCGAGGCCGAGCACCGTCGCCAGCGCGGCGGGCAGCAGGAGGATCGCGAGGACGGTGACGACCGGGTCGCGGAACGGCTCCCACCAGCCCGGCACGGTCCCGTCGCCGTAGAGGAGCATGAAGTCCGGCACCCCACCGGGCCCGGCGTCGGCGAGCTTCATGTGCATCGCCATGAGGTAGCCGCCGAGGCCGAAGAAGACCCCCTGCCCGAGGACGAGCATGCCGCCGCGCCCCCACGCGAGGCCGATGCCGACGGCGACCATCGCGAGGCAGAGGAACTTCGCGAGGAGGTTGAGGCGGAAGTCGGAGAGCATCGCGGGCGCGAGGCCGAGGAGGACGACGGCCGCGAGCGCGGTGCCGCCCCACACACGGACCGACGACCGCTGCCACCAGGGCGTCGTCCCCGGGGCCGCCGGGGTGCGGGTCTCCGCCGGCGCGCTCACGCCAGGCTCCGGGTGCGCACCGAGACCAGCCCCTGCGGCCGGACCTGGAGGAACGCGACGATGACGACGAAGAGCAGGACCTTCGCCAGGCTCGCCGTCGTCGAGTACTCGAACGTCGCCTGGAGCAGACCGAGCGAGAAGGCGGCGACGACGGCGCCCTTGAGCTGGCCGATCCCGCCGACGACGACGACGAGGAACGCGTCGACGATGTAGTTGGTCCCGAGCGTCGGGCCGATCGAGCCGAGCAGGGTGAGCGCGACACCCGCGACGCCGGCGACGCCCGACCCGATGAAGAACGTCAGGCGGTCCGTGGCCCGGGTGGAGACGCCGGACGACTCGGCGAGGTCGCGGTTCTGCACCGTGGCACGGATCCGGCGGCCGAGCGGCGTGAGCTTGAGGACGAGTGCGAGCGCGACGACGCACACGACCGCGAGCGCGAGGATGAACAGCCGCGTCCTCGGGAGGTTCATGCCGAGCACCGGGACGGCGCCGGACAGCCAGGCCGGGGCGCGTACGTCGACGTTCGGCGCCCCGAACACGTCGCGCGCGAGCTGCTGGAGCACGAGCGCGACCCCGAACGTCACGAGGAGCGTGTCGAGCGGTCGCCGGTACATCCGCGAGATGAGCGTGACCTCGAGCAGCAGCCCGAGCAGGCCGCCGACGAGGAAGCCGAGCGGGAGCGCGACGAGCAGCGAGATCCCCGCGTCCGGGACGAACGCCTGCAGGACGAACGCCGTGTAGGCGCCGGCCATCATGAACTCGCCGTGCGCCATGTTGATGACGCCCATCTGACCGAAGGTGAGGGCGAGGCCGAGCGCCGCGAGCAGCAGCACCGAGCCGAGGCTGAGCCCCGCGAAGAGCTGGGAGAACAGGGCGTCCATGGGCGCCGCCTTCCGTGGGTGGGACGGTCCCGGGGCGGCCCGGCCGGTCGTGGGACCGGCCGGGCCACCGCTCAGGGATGGGTCCGCGCGTGCGGGACGCGGGTCAGGACAGGCCCTCGGCCCAGTCGTAGCCCTCGAGGAACGGGTCCGGCTCGATGGGGCCGTCGGACTCCCACACCGGGTAGATGAGGCCGTCGGCGTCGATCTTCCCGATGTACGCGGTCTTGGCGATGTGGTGGTTGTCGCCGTTGACGGTGACGGTGCCCTCGGGGGCGTCGAAGCTCACGCCGTCGGCGGCGTCCTGGATGTCGGCGACCTCGAAGGACTCGGCCTTCTCGACCATGCCCTTCCACAGGTGGAGCGAGGTGTACGCGGCCTCCATGGGGTCGGAGGTCGGGCGGTCCTCGCCGTACTTCGCCTTGAACGCCGCGACGAACTCCTCGTTCGTCGGCGACTCGACGGTCTGGTAGTAGTTCCACGCGGTCAGCTGGCCGACGATGTTGTCGACGCCGATGCCGCCGACCTCCTCCTCGGCGATCGACACCGAGACGACCGGGACGGCGTCCGCGGTCAGGCCGACGTTCTTGTACTCCTTGAAGAACGCGACGTTGGAGTCGCCGTTCAGGGTGTTGAACACGGCGTCCGCACCGGAGGACTTCAGCTTGTTGACGATCGTCGCGAAGTCGGTGTGGCCGAGCGGCGCGTACTCCTCGCCGACGATCTCGATGCCGTTGGCCTCGGCGTAGGCGTTGATGATCTTGTTCGCCGTGCGCGGGAAGACGTAGTCCGACCCGACGAGGAAGACCTTCTTCTTGCCCTGCTCGGCCAGGTAGTCCATGCCGGGGATGATCTGCTGGTTCGTCGTGGCGCCGGTGTAGAAGATGTTCGGCGACGCCTCGAGGCCCTCGTACTGGACCGGGTAGAACAGCAGCGAGTTCCTCGACTCGAAGACCGGCAGCATCGCCTTGCGCGACGACGAGGTCCAGCCGCCGAAGACCGCGGCGACGCAGTCGGAGGAGATGAGCTTCTCGGCCTTCTCGGCGAAGACGGTGGGCTCGGACGCCCCGTCCTCGGCGACGATCTCCAGCTGCTTGCCGAGCACGCCGCCGGCCGCGTTGATCTCCTCCGCGGCGAGGTCGAGGGAGTCGCGGACCGTCTGCTCGGAGATGGCCATGGTGCCGGAGAGCGAGTTGAGGAAGCCGATCTTGACGGTGTCGCCGGACGTGTCGACGCACGACGCGCCACCGGAGGCCGACGCCGTGCCGGTCGCGCCCTCGGCGGTGCGGGCACCGCCGCAGGCCGAGAGCGTCAGGGCGGCCGCGAGCGCGGCCGCGGAGACGGCGAGCGCGCGCTTCCGGGCCGTCCGCGAGGGGAGGGGGTGAGTGGTCAACGGGGTGCCTTTCGATCAGGACGAGCTGACGGGCGATGCCGGGCTCGGGCGCCGACCCACCGCGTGCCACCGCGCTGTGTCCCGCGGCGTATACAGGCCGGTGCCCATGGCCGAGGACGCTAGGCAGGCCGTGTTTCTCGGATCGGGCACCGCACGTAAACAGTTGGTTTCGGGCACGCCGGATGTACCGGTCCCGGCGGTGGACGGGTGCGGGACGCCGTCGTGGGGCGCGCCGTCACGGGCACCGGCGCGTCCGCGGCGCCCGGCCGGTGCGCGGGGCACCCCTCGTCCTACGGCTCTGTAAACATCGCGTTTCGTGCGTATACCGCGGCGCATACAGGCCCGTGCACCGCCCTAGGGTGCTCGCCATGAGGCTCACCCCCGCCGACTCCGAGAAGCTGCTGCTGGCCGTCGCCGGCATGGTCGCGCGCGACCGGCTGGCCCGTGGCGTGCTGCTCAACCACCCCGAGGCCGTCGCGCTGCTCAGCACGTGGGTGATCGAGCGTGCCCGCGACGGCGTCGGCGTCCCGCAGCTCATGGAGGACGGCCGGTCCGTGCTGCGGCGGGACCAGGTGATGGCGGGCGTGCCGGAGATGCTGCACGACGTGCAGGTCGAGGCGACGTTCCCCGACGGCCGCAAGCTCGTCACCCTGCACGACCCGATCTCCTGACCACGCAGCGGCACGACCGTCCCACCCCGCACGCCCACCCCCGGAGGACACACATGGCAGGCACGTCCGGCGACGGACCCGGAGCGGTGCGCACGCGCGAGGGCACCGTGGTGCTCAACGGCGACCGCGCCGAGCACGAGCGGCTCACCCTCGTGGTGGAGAACACGGGCGACCGGCCGGTCCAGATCGGCTCGCACCTGCACCTGCCGGACGCCAACGCGGCCCTCGCGTTCGACCGCGCGGCCGCCCACGGGTTCCGGCTCGACGTGCCCTCGGGCACCTCGCAGCGGTTCGAGCCGGGCGCGTCGCGGACCGTCGACGCGGTGGCGATCCGCGGGGCGCGCCGCGTCCCCGGGCTGCAGCGCGGCAAGACGGACGGGGGTGCGCTCTGATGGTCGCGATCTCCCGCTCCCGCTACGCCGCCCTGTACGGCCCGACGATCGGTGACCAGGTGCGCCTGGGCGACACCGACCTGTGGATCGAGGTCGAGGACGACCTCACGGTCGGTGGCGAGGAGGCCGTCTTCGGCGGCGGCAAGTCCATCCGCGAGTCCATGGCGCAGGGCTCGACGACCCGGGCCGAGGGCGCGCCGGACACGGTGATCACCAACGCGCTCGTCCTGGACTGGTGGGGCGTGGTCAAGGCCGACGTCGGCATCCGCGACGGGCGCATCGTGGCGCTGGGCCGGGCCGGCAACCCGGACGTCGCCGACGGCGTCCACCCGGACCTGCGCATCGGCCCGTCCACGGACGTCATCAGCGGCGAGGGACGCATCCTCACCGCCGGCGGCATCGACGTGCACGTGCACTTCCTGTCCCCGTCGCAGGTGCACGAGGCCCTGGCGACGGGGCTGACGACCCTCGCGGGCGGCGGGACCGGGCCGTCGGAGGGCTCGAAGGCCACCACGGTGACGCCCGGCGCGTGGCACCTGCGGGCGCTGCACCGCGCGCTCGACACCACGCCGGTCAACCTGCTGCTGCTGGGCAAGGGCAACACCGTCAGCGCGCAGGGCCTGGCCGAGCAGGCCCTGGCCGGCGCCGGCGGGTACAAGGTGCACGAGGACTGGGGGTCCACGCCCGCCGCGATCGACGCCGCGCTGCGCGCCGCCGACGACTGGGGCCTGCAGGTGGCGCTGCACTCCGACTCGCTCAACGAGGCCGGGTTCGTCGAGTCGACGATCGGCGCGATCGCGGGCCGGTCGATCCACGCGTTCCACGCCGAGGGCGCCGGCGGCGGCCACGCGCCCGACATCCTCACGGTCGCGTCGCTCCCCCACGTCATCCCGGGGTCGACGAACCCGACGCTCCCCCACACCGTCAACACCGTGGCCGAGCACCTCGACATGCTCATGGTCTGCCACCACCTCAACCCGTCCGTGCCGGAGGACCTCGCGTTCGCCGAGTCGCGCATCCGCGCCACGACGATCGCCGCAGAGGACGTCCTGCACGACATGGGCGCGCTGTCGATCACGTCGTCGGACGCCCAGGCCATGGGACGCATCGGCGAGGTCATCACCCGCACGTGGCAGGTCGCGCACGTCATGAAGCACCGCCGCGGGCCGCTGTCCTCCTCGTTGCCCGCGGACAACGAGCGCGCCCGCCGCTACGTCGCGAAGTACACGATCAACCCGGCCGTCGCGCACGGCATCGACCACGTGGTCGGGTCCGTCGAGGTCGGCAAGATGGCGGACCTCGTGCTGTGGGACCCGCGGTTCTTCGGCGTCCGGCCCGACGTCGTGGTCAAGGGCGGGTCGATCGCGTGGGCCGCGCTGGGTGACCCGAACGCGTCGATCCCGACGCCGCAGCCCGTGCTCATGCGCCCGTCGTTCGCGGACGCGACGGGCGCGGACGTGTCGGTGTCGTTCGTCGCGCCGGCCGCGCTCGAGGACGGGCTGGCCGACCGCCTGGGGCTGCGACGCCGCCTGGAGGGCGTGCGCCCGACGCGCGACGTCGGCAAGGCGCAGATGGTCAACAACGACGCGCTGCCGCGCATCGAGGTGGACCCCGAGACGTTCACCATCCGCATCGACGGCGACGTCGTGGAGCCCGCGCCGGCCGACGTCCTGCCGCTGGCCCAGCTCTACTCGATGTTCTGAGCGCGGCCCGGACCGCGATGACCACGCCCTCCACCACCCCGCCCCCGCCCGCCGCGCGCGAGGCCGGCCCGCCCCCGGGCCCGGCCGCGCTGCTGGTGCTCGCCATGCTCGCCGACGCCCGCCTGCCGACCGGCGCCCACGCGCACTCGGCGGGCCTCGAGCCCGCCGTCCAGGCCGGGCTCCTCACCGTCCCCGGTCCGCGACGGGGGGACCCGACCTCCGAGGACGTCGGGCGCGTCCCCGCGCTCGCGCGGGCGCGGCTGCGGACGGTGACGGCGACCGAGGCCGGGGCGGCGGTGGTCGCCCGGCACGTCTGGCT
>JAEWEJ010000367.1 GCA_023389455.1 Actinomycetes bacterium
CTCGCGGCGGTCGTCGACCCGCGGCCCGTGGCCGGCACCGACCTCGCGACGCCGGGTGACGACGGCCCGCTCGTGCCCGACGGCACCCCGTGGTACCCGGACCTGGCGGCGCTGCTGGCCGAGCGCCCGCCCGACCTCGTCGTCCTCGCGACCCCGATCCACACGCACCTCGACCTCGCGCGCACGGCCATGGAGGCCGGTGCGGACGTGCTGCTGGAGAAGCCGACCGCGGCGTCGCTCGCCGAGCACGACGCCCTCGTCGCCGTCGCGGCGGCGACCGGCCGACGCTGCCAGGTCGGGTTCCAGACGTTCGGGTCCGACGCGCTCGACGCGCTGACGCGGCTGGTCGCGTCGGGGGAGCTGGGCGACGTCGAGGTGGTCGGCGCCGTGGGGACGTGGGTGCGCACCGCCGCGTACTACGCGCGCTCGCGGTGGGCCGGACGGCGGACCCTGGACGGCGTCCCCGTGGTCGACGGCGTCGTGACCAACCCGCTCGCGCACGCCGTCGCCTCCGCGCTGCGCGCCGCGGGCGCCGTGCGCGCGTCCGACGTGACGGGCGTCGAGACCGACCTGTGGCACGCGCACCCCATCGAGGCCGACGACACCTCGTCCGTCGTCGTGACCCTCGCGGACGGGCGCCGCGTCGCCGCCGGCCTGACGCTCTGCGCTCCCGAGCGCACCGCGGCCACCGTCGTCGTGCACGGGACCCGCGGCAGCGCGACGCTGCGGTACGAGCACGACGAGCTCGACGTCACCTCGCCCCGCGGCGCGCGGACGGTCCGCACGGGCCGGACCGACCTCCTGGAGGACCTGGTCGCCGCCCGGCAGGACCCCGCACGCCGCCTGCGGTGCGACGTCGCCGACACCGGCGCGTTCATGGCGGTGCTCGACGCGGTCCGTGCGGCCGCCGACCCGCGCCCGGTCCCGCCCGAGCACGTCACGTGGCAGGGGGAGGGGCCGGACGCCCACCCGGTCGTGCACGACGTCGCCGGGTGGTGCGCGCGCGTCGCCGCGTCGGCGTCCACCTTCACGGCGCTCGGCGCCCCCTGGACCCGCTGAGCCGCCCACCCGCCGGGCGAGCACCGGCCCCACCCCCGCGCCGGGCGGAGGCGGGGCCGGTGCGGCTCGCGAGGGGTCAGCGCACGTAGATCCTCGGCTGGGTGGGAGCGGTGAACGGGTCGCCCAGGAAGAACGACGGGTGCGGGGGCTGGTTGTAGGCCGTGTTCTGCCAGGCCAGCGCGACGCGGTACATCGGGTCGTGCAGCAGGGTGGGCAGCCGGTGGGGCGTGGTGATCGGGGTCGCGTAGATCCGCACCGCGCCCTCGTCGGACCGTGCCCAGAGGACCTCCTCGCGCCAGTCGCCGAGGATGTCGCCGGACAGCACGGGGGTGGCCTTCGTGCCGTTGTTGGACCGCACGCCCGACCCGGTCAGCAGCCGCGTGTCCCCGCCGGTGCCGTACTTGTCGATGCGGGTCTGGGTGAGCAGCTCACGCACCGGGTCCCCGTCCCACCAGGCCAGGAAGTTGGCCGACGAGGGCTTGCGGCCCACGGCCGCGCCCGTGGCGGCGTTGCGCAGGTCCGCCTCGGCCGACGACCACGCCTCGGCGCCCGGGCTGCCTGCCCACACGTCGCCGGCCACGCCGCGGCCGTTGTCCGCGCCGCTGCCGCTGCGCCACAGGGTCTGGCCGGTGCGCGCGTCGGCCACCCACATGTTCGGCTGGTTCGTCGCCTCGGTGACCTTGAAGTACTCCAGGCCGGGACGTGACGGCACCAGGTCGCCCACGTGCCCGGCGTCGCCGTGGCCCGTGCCGTTGACCCACAGCCCGCGGCCGTCGTCGTCGATGGTCGACGCGCCGTACACGACCTCGTCGCGCCCGTCGCCGTCGACGTCGGCGATCGACAGCGAGTGGTTGCCCTGGCCGGCGTACGCCGCGTTCCCGGGCGTCGAGCTGCTCGAGTCGAACGTCCACCGGCGCGTCAGGCGCCCGTCGCGGTAGTCCCACGCCGCGACGACGGTCCGCGTGTAGTAGCCGCGCGCCATGATGATCGACGGCCGCTGCCCGTCCACGTACGCGGTGCCGGCCAGGAAGCGGTCGACGCGGTTGCCGTACGAGTCGCCCCAGCCCGACACGGTGCCGCGCGGCGGCACGTAGTCCGTCGTCGCGCCGATCGCCCCGGTGTCGCCGCGGAAGACCGTGAGGTACTCCGGGCCCGAGAGCACGTAGCCCTCACCGTTGCGGTGGACGGCGTTCGCGTCGCCGATGACCTGGCCTGTGCCGGACCGGGTGCCGTCGGCGGTCTTCACCGCGACCTCGGCCCGCCCGTCGCCGTCGTAGTCGTACACCTGGAACTGCGTGTAGTGCGCGCCCGCACGGATGTTGCGGCCCAGGTCGATGCGCCACAGGCGCTGCCCCTGCAGCGTCACGCCGTCGAGGTAGACGTTGCCCGTGACACCGGCCTGGCTGTTGTCCTTCGCGTTCGACGGGTCCCACTTGACGACGAGGTCGAGGTCGCCGTCCCCGTCCAGGTCGCCCACGGACCCGTCGTTGACGACGTGGTCGGACGACGGGCGCTGGAGCGGCACGTCGAGGTAGCCGTCGGTGAACGTCAGGGACGGGGCGGACGCGGGCTGCTCGGCGCCGCCCACCACGGCGCGCACGGTGTACCGGGCGGTGGCGGACGCGCCGGCGTCGAGGTGGTTGGTGGAGCCCGTGACGGGCGAGGACGTGATCCGGGTGCCGTCGCGGTACACGTGGAACCCGGTGCCGCCGTCCTCGTACCCGAGCAGCCGCCACTGCACGAGGTTGCCGTTGCCGGACCGCACGGAGACCAGCCCGCGGTCGAGGTTCTCGACCTGCCGGGAGCCGGCGACCGGCGTCGTGGGGACGGGGACCGGCGCGGCCGTGGGGGAGGGGGAGGGGGTGGGGGACGGCGTGGGAGAGGGCTCGCGCGTCGGCGTCGGCGTCGGCGTCGGCACCACCGTCGGGGACGGGGCGGGCGACGTCGGCGTGACCGAGCCGGTGCAGGTGGTGCCGTTGAGCGCGAACGACGTCGGTACGGGGTTGCTGCCGGCGGAGGCGCCGTTGAACCCGAAGGAGAACGTGCCGCCGCCGGGGACCGCGCCGTTCCACGACGCGCTGGTCACCGTGACCTGCGCGCCGGACTGCGACGCGGTGCCGTTCCACGCCTGCTGGACGGTCTGGCCACCGGTGAAGGCCCACGTCACGGACCACCCGTCGAGCGCGTCGCCGAGGTTGTCGACGCGGACGTCCGCACCGAAGCCGCCGGGCCACTGGTTGGTCACCGCGTACGTCACGCGGCACGCCACGGCGGCGGAGGCCGCGGGCGCGGTGGCGATCGTGGCGATCGTGGCGGCCACGGCCACCGCGGCGAGGGCTGAGGTCGTTCGGCGTGGCATGGCGGGTCCTCCGGGGTCGTCGCGCGGCGAGGGCCACCGGTCGTCGGACCGCACGGCACCGAGGCGAACGTACGGGCGAGCGCTCTCCGGCACAGGGCGACGAATCATTTCGTCCACCGTGCCGGCCGCAGGACGCGTGGGTGGTGGTACCGCCGGGTGGCCTGCGGTCACCCGTCCGGGCCGTCGCCCGGGGGTGTGGGTGGGCCGAGGCACCGGGTCGGCCAGGGGTCGGGCCGTTCGGCGTGCGGACCCGTGCGCCGGGCGTGGCAGGCTTGCCGGGTGAGCACGACCCCGCACCCCGAGCGTCGGTGCGTGACGCGCAGGGGCGCTACTGTGCGAGGAGCGGCTCACCGTGGAGCCCGGTCCGGTCGACGACCAGGTGGAGGTGAGCCCGTGTCCGCCGCTGCCTGTCGTCCTGCGTCCGTGCCCGGCCTCGTCGTCCCCGGGCGTGGTCCCGCGCCCCGGGGTGTGCGGTGAGCGCCCGTCCCCGGCCGCCGGCCATCACCGACGTCGCGTCCGCCGCGGGCGTGTCGTACCAGACCGTCTCGCGGGTGATCAACGACCACCCGAACGTCGCGACGGACACCCGTGAGCGTGTCCTCGACGCGATGCAGCGCCTGGGGTACCGCCGCAACATCGCCGCCCGGGCGCTCAAGACCCGCCGGACGGGCGTGTTCGGTGTGGTCGCCTCGGGATCGCACCTCTTCGGCCCGACGCGGACGCTGGTGTCCATCGAGCAGGCCGCGCGGGCCAAGGGCCTGTTCGTGTCGCTGGCCACCGTGGACCTCCAGCACAAGGACGAGGTCGCGGCCGCCATCGAGCACCTGCTCGACCAGGGGGTCGACGGCATCGTCGTCGTGGCGTCGCACGACCAGGCCGCGGCCGCCGTGCTCGAGGCGAAGACCGAGGTCCCCGTGGTCGTCGCGGGGCGCGCGGGCACCGAGCACGCGCTCGCGGTCGCGATCGACCAGGAGGCGGGCGCCAAGGTCGCCACCCGGCACCTGCTCGACCTGGGGCACCGCGACGTGCTGCACCTGGCCGGGCCGGCGCCCTGGGTCGACGCGCGCGCCCGGGCGGTGGGCTTCCGCGAGACGATGGCGGCGGCCGGCCTGGCGCCCCGCACGCTGTGGGCGGACGACTGGAGCGCGGAGGTCGGGTACCTCGCGGGGCAGGAGCTGGTCGACCGGGTGCGCCGGCGCCGCTCGACCCTGCCGACGGCGGTCTTCGCGGCGAACGACCTGCTCGCGCTGGGGATGATGCACGCCCTGGCGGACGCCCGGCTGCGGGTTCCCGACGACGTGTCGGTGGTCGGGTACGACGACGGGGACGGCTCGGCACACTTCGTGCCGCCGCTGACGACGGTGGCCCAGGAGCTCGAGGAGCTCGGGTACCGGTGCGTCGAGCTGCTGCTCGCGGCGCGCGACGGGGTGGCCACGTCGTCGGCCGTCGCGGTCTCGCCCCGGCTGCTCGTGCGGGAGAGCACCGCGCCGCCGCGCGGCCCGGGGCCCGTGCCGCTCTGATGGCCGCCAGGGGCGTCACCATGCCGCGTCGTCCGCATGTGATCGCTCACACGAACGGGTGGCGACCCGCCGGATTCCGACCGTGGCCTGCGTCGACGCTCGTGATCGAACCGCAACCTCAGTTCGTTGACGTGTCCGTTGAGAACGTTCACACTCGACGCGTCACACATCCCTGGAACGGCTGACGAGGACGTCGGCCGCGCTGCTCGAGGAGGAGTTGCATGAAGGGCACCAACCGCGCGCGGACCGGCATCGCCGGTGTCGTCGCGACGTTCACGATCCTGGCCCTCGCGGCCTGCGGTGGCGGTTCCGACTCGGCCGACGACAGCGGCTCCGGCGGCGGGGACGGCGGCGACGACGTCATCCGCGTGGGCTTCTCGCAGCTCGGCGCCGAGTCCGGCTGGCGCACCGCCAACACGGAGTCCGTCAAGGAGAGCCTGTCGGAGGACAACGGCTTCGACCTGACCTTCGTCGACGCGCAGCAGAAGCAGGAGAACCAGATCAAGGCGCTGCGCGACTTCATCGCGCAGGACGTCGACGTCATCGCGTTCTCCCCGGTCATCGAGACCGGCTGGGACGAGGTCCTGCAGGAGATCAAGGACTCCGGCATCCCGGTCGTGCTCGTCGACCGCACGGTCGACACCACGGTCGACGACCCGTTCGTCACGTGGATCGGCGCCGACTTCAAGCAGGAGGGCACCACCGCGGGCGAGTGGGTCGCGGAGAACGCCCCCGACGCGAAGATCTTCGAGCTGCAGGGCACGCTCGGCTCCGGCGCCCAGGTGGACCGCGAGGAGGGCTTCGGCGAGGTCGTCGGGGACCAGATCATCGGCAAGGCGTCCGGCAACTTCACGCGTGCCGAGGGCAAGACGGCCGTCGAGGCCGCCCTGCAGGCGTACCCCGACATGACCATGATCTTCACGCACAACGACGACATGGGCCTGGGCGCCATCGAGGCCATCGAGGCCGCCGGCAAGGTCCCCGGCAAGGACATCCAGATCGTGTCCGTCGACGGTGTGCGCGACGGGCTGCAGGCGCTCGTCGACAAGAAGTTCAACTACGTCGTCGAGTGCAACCCGGTGTTCGGCGACCAGCTGGCCGAGCTCATCAAGCAGGTCGCCGCCGGCGAGGACGTGCCGAAGGAGACCATCGTCATCGACGAGGCGTTCGACCAGACCATCACCCAGGAGACGGTCGACGCCCGCGCGTACTGACACGTGACCGGTGCTCCGGGCGGCAGGGGGAACCCACCTGCCGCCCGGGGCCCGTCCGCACCGAAGGGACACCGATGTCCGCTGCACGCCCCGCCCCCGACGGCGACGCCCCCCGCGACCGCCCGGCCGACGGTCCCGTGGACGACCACGCCGGGGCCGGCCGCACCCCCGACGTCGCCCCGCCGACGGGCGCGCCCGTCGTGCGGATGAGCGGCATCTCCATCGCCTTCCCGGGGGTCAAGGCCCTCGACGACGTGGCCTTCCGCCTCTTCCCGGGCGAGGTGCACGCCCTCATGGGCGAGAACGGCGCCGGGAAGTCGACGCTCATCAAGGCCCTGACGGGCGTGTACGCGATCGACTCCGGGCGGATCGAGGTCGACGGCCAGGAGCTGCGCTTCGACGGCCCGAGCCAGGCGCAGGCCGCCGGCATCTCGACCGTCTACCAGGAGGTCAACCTCTGCGCGAACCTCACGGTGGCCGAGAACGTCATGCTCGGTCACGAGGTGCGCCGGGGACCGTTCATCGACTGGCGGGCCACCCGCCGCCGCGCCGCCGAGTTCCTCGCGCGCCTCAACCTCGACCTCGACCCGCGCTCGATGCTGTCGTCGCACACCATCGCCGTGCAGCAGCTCTGCGCGATCGCCCGGGCGCTGGTCGTCGACGCCAAGGTGCTCATCCTCGACGAGCCGACGTCCAGCCTCGACAACGCCGAGGTCGCCGAGCTCTTCCGCGTCGTGCGACGTCTCAAGGAGGAGGGCGTCGCGGTCCTGTTCGTCTCGCACTTCCTCGACCAGATCTACGAGATCTCCGACCGCGTCACCGTGCTGCGCAACGGCCGGTTCGTCGGCGAGCACCGCATCGAGGACCTGCCGCGGCGCGAGCTCATCGCCGCCATGATCGGCAAGTCCGGCGACGCGCTGGCGGGCATCGAGGAGAAGGCGCGCTCGACGATCACCATCCACTCGGAGCGCGAGACGCCGTTCCTCACGGCCGTCGGCCTCGGCAAGTCCGGCTCCGTGCAGCCGTTCGACGTCAACCTGTACGCCGGCGAGATCCTCGGCGTGGCCGGGCTGCTCGGCTCGGGACGCACGGAGATGGCGCGGCTGCTGGCCGGCGCCGACCGCCCCGACACCGGCGAGGTCCGCGTGCAGAGCGTGCTGACCCGGCTCGCGTCGCCGCTGGCCGCCCTCGCCCGCGGCATCGCGTACTCCACCGAGGACCGCAAGAAGGAGGGCATCGTCGCGGACCTCACCGTCCGCGAGAACATCGCCCTCGCCCTGCAGGCCCGGCGCGGCACGTGGCGTCCCCTGCCGCGGCGCCAGCTCGACGACGTCGTCGCGAAGTACATCACCGCCCTGCAGATCAGCCCGCCGAACCCGAACGCGCTGATCCGCAACCTGTCCGGCGGCAACCAGCAGAAGGTGCTGCTCGCCCGGTGGCTGGCCACCGCGCCGCGTCTGCTCATCCTCGACGAGCCGACGCGCGGCATCGACGTCGGTGCCAAGGCCGAGATCCAGAAGCTCGTGACCGAGCTGGCCCAGGACGGCATGTCCGTCGTCTTCATCTCCTCCGAGCTCGAGGAGGTCCTGCGCCTGAGCCAGCGGCTCGTCGTCATGCGGGACCGCGAGAAGGTCGACGACCTCGTCAACACCGACGACGTCACGACCTCGACGATCCTCGAGACGATCGCCGCGACCGTCCCCCAGAGCGGAGCCCACGCATGACCCCGACCACCCCCGCGCCCGCCCCCGCGGCGTCGCGCGGTGCCGCCGTCTGGCGCGAGGTCACCCACCACGGCCTGTTCTGGCCGCTCCTCGCGCTGGTCCTGCTGATCCTCGCCTGCGGTGCGGCGAGCCCCGGCTTCCTCGACGTCACGGTCCGCGACGGCCACCTGTTCGGCCAGCTCGTCGACCTGCTGCGCAACAGCGCGACACCGCTGCTGCTGGCGCTCGGCATGTGCCTCGTCATCGCGACCGGCGGCATCGACCTGTCCGTGGGCGCGGTCATGGCGATCGCGCTCGCGGTGTCGCTCACGTACCTCGACAACGCGGCCGACCCGCGGTCCGTCACGACGGTCGTCACGGCCGTCGTCCTCGGGCTCGTCGTCGGCGCGCTCGGCGGCGCGTTCAACGGGGCGATGGTCGCAGGGCTGGGCATCCAGCCGTTCATCGCGACGATGATCCTCATGGTGGCGGGCCGCGGCATCGCGATGCTCATCACGCAGGGTCAGATCACCACCGTGACGAGCCCGCCGTTCAAGACCATCGGCTCCGGGTTCGTCCTGGGCGTGCCCACGCCGGTCGTCATCGCGCTCGCCGCGTTCGTCGTCGTGGTCGTGGTCGTGCGCCGCACCGCGCTGGGCATGTTCCTCGAGTCGATCGGCATCAACCGCGAGGCCAGCCGGCTCGCGGGCGTGCGGTCGCGGCGCACCACGTGGACCGTCTACGTCATCGCCGGCGTGCTCGCCGCGCTGGCCGGGCTCGTCTACGGGGCGCCCACGATGGCGGCCGACGCCAACAACATCGGCCTGATGAAGGAGCTCGACGCGATCATGGTCGTCGTGCTCGGCGGCACCAAGCTCGACGGCGGCCGCTTCTACCTCGGCGGGCTGCTCGTCGGCGCGATGCTGCTGAGCACCCTCGAGCGGGCCGTCATCATCTTCCAGCTGCCGTCGCAGACCACCCCGCTGTTCAAGGCCATCGTGCTCATCGCGGTCTGCGTGGCGGCGTCGCCGACGCTGCGCGCGATGCTGCGCGGACGACGACGGGCCGACCGGGAGAGCACCCCGGCCGCACCGGTCTCGACGACGAACGCCGCGGAGGTGACGGCATGAGCACCGACGAGATGGTCCGCACGCAGGGCGCGCCCCCGACGGTGGTGACGCGGGCGCGGCGCGCGCTCAGCGGCCTGGACCGCCGGTTCCTGCCCGTGCTGGGCACCCTGCTCACGCTGGCGCTGATGCTGGGCATCGGTCAGCAGCGGTACTCGACCGAGCGCGTCGACTTCGTCAGCATGAAGCTGCTGTCGAACCTGCTGGTCGACAACTCCTACCTGCTGGTGCTCGCCGTCGGGATGACGTTCGTGATCCTCACCGGGGGCATCGACCTGTCCGTGGGAGCCGTCGTCGCGCTCGTCGGGCTGTCGATCGCGGAGATGTTCACCGCGGGCCTGCCGCTGCCGGTGGTGCTCGTCGTCGGCGTGCTGATCGGCACGTCGTGCGGGCTGCTCATCGGCGTGATGGTGCAGGTGTTCGACATCCAACCCTTCATCGCGTCGCTCGCGGTCATGTTCCTCGCGCGCGGCCTGGCCAACGTCATCAGCGTCAACTCGCTGAAGATCGACGACGAGGGGTTCTCCGCGCTCGCGGCGTGGGGGCTGAAGTTCGGTGAGGGACGCCAGCTGTGGCGCATCAACGCCAGCATGCTCATCGCGCTGGCCGTGCTGCTCATCGCGTTCCTCGTGCTGCACTACACGCGGTTCGGACGGTCCGTGTACGGGCTGGGCGCGGGCGACGGGGGAGCAGCGGTCAACCTCATGGGCCTGCGGCCTGCGCGCACACGGGTCTGGGTGTACGTCATCTCCGGCACGTGCGCCGGCATCGCGGGCGTGCTGTTCGCGCTCTACACCAAGTCCGGGTTCAACCTCACCGGCATCGGCATGGAGCTCGACGCGATCGCGGCGGTCGTCATCGGCGGCACCCTGCTGTCCGGTGGTGTCGGGTTCGTGCTCGGCACCGGCGCGGGGGTGCTGGTGTACGGGCTGATCCAGGTGCTCATCGCGCGCGAGGGGCTGGACTCCTGGTGGACGCGCGTGTTCATCGGCGTCGTCCTGCTCGCGTTCGTCATCCTGCAGCGCGTGCTGGCGGTCCGCCGCCGCTGACGCGCCCTGCGGGACGAGAGAGGTCGACCCGGCCCGAGGGCTGGGTCGACCTCTCGGCGTCTGCGGGTCAGGCGTAGGCGGCGACGGTGCGTGCGCCGACGGCCTGACGGGCGCGGGCGGCGGCGCCGGTCGTCGCCAGGACGCTCGCGGCGGCCCACAGGACGAGGGCCACGACCGCGCCGAGCAGGGAGGCCGACGACTCGCCGACGATGGACCCGAGGGCGTCGGCCGTGGGGGCCAGCGGCAGCCAGCCCACCACCGAGCCGACCCACGCGGGCACCGTCGCGGCCAGCCCGGCGACGAGGTAGACGAACGCCGCCACGAGGGCGACGATGCGCCCGGCCGTGCCGAACCACGCGCCCACCGCCTGGTGGAACGCCGCCAGCGCGACCGCGGCGACGGCCCCGACCGCGGTGAGCCCGAGCGTGCGGCCCAGGCC
>JAEWEJ010000020.1 GCA_023389455.1 Actinomycetes bacterium
GCCTCCCGCAGGACCCGGCGCGCCGCGACCGCCCGGGGCACGCCCACGTCGGCCCAGCGGTGCGTCCCCGCGGCGACGTCGGCCGAGCGCACGGGGACGTCGTCGTCGAGCAGGAGCGTGCCGACACCGGCGACGGCCAGGTGCCGTGCGACCGCCAGCCCGGTGGGCCCGAGGCCCACGACGCCCACGACGGTGTCGGCCCGTGCGGTGACCACCGCGTCGCCGCTCGCGTGCGGGTGCAGGAGCGCCCAGGCAGCGGCGTCGGCGGCAGCGGGGCCGTGCACGACGGTGGCGACGTCCGGGCGGTCACGGGTGAGGCCCGCCCGACCGAGGTCCGCGACGGTCGCCGCCACCGCGGCGGGATCGGCGCCGACCTGACGCGCCCGGTCCGGCAGCGAGAGCAGGTCGGTGTGGTCGTCGACGGACGCCCACAGGCGCGCGGCGGCGTCGTCGAGCCCGGTGATGCGGACCGCCCACCGCGGGTCGGTCCCGACCTGCACCTCGCTGCCGCCCCGCGGCAGCACGCGCAGGCCCGGTCGCAGCAGCACGGCGGCGGGTGCGTGGCGGGTCACACCGACACGATGGCAGCGGTGCGCGTCCGCCCGCCCGCGTCGTCCACAGGGCCCCGGACGCGCCGAGGGCACCGTCGCGGTGCGACGGTGCCCTCGTGGTCGCCGCAGCCGTGGCCGCGGCGGGGCCGCGGACTCAGGCCTTGCCGAGGATCCGGTTGAGCTTCGTGCCGCAGACCGGGCAGACGGCCTTCGCCATCCGTCGACCGGACTCGGAGACGACGACGTCGCCCTCGGTCTCCCGCTTCTCCTTGCACTTGACGCAGTAGAACTCGCCCGCCCAGGTGTCGGCCATGTGGTCCCTCCTCGTACTCCTCACCGGGCGGTGGCATCGCGCCCGGGGCAGGGACCATGACGGCCTCCGTGCGCTCACACAGTAGTGCGCACGCGGTGCCCGCACGGCGTGCCGGGCCCGAGCGGTGCAGCGCACCGGGTGAACCCGGGTGTCGCCCACCACCGCGGCGTGCTCTGCGCGCTAGCGTGCGGGGGTGTCGACATCGCGCGAGGCGACGCCGCGCACTCCCGCGCGTCGTGGTGCGGCCCCTGTGGCGCCCGCGGCCCCTGTGGCGCCCGCGGCCCCTGCGGCGCCCGAGCCCGGGGTCCCCGAGCCCGGGGTCCCCCCGGTGGAAGTGCGGCGCTCCCGTCGCCGGGCCCGCACGGTCAGCGCGTGGCGCGAGGAGGGTCGCACGATCGTCGCGATCCCGGCGCGGTTCACCCGGGCGCAGGAACGCGAGTGGGTCGGTCGGATGGTCGAGCGTCTGGCCGCGCAGGAGCGACGACGACGGCCGTCCGACGCGCAGCTCGTGGCGCGGGCCACGGAGCTGTCCCGCCGCTACCTCGGAGGCCGGGCGGTCCCGAGCACCGTGCGCTGGTCCTCGAACCAGGGCCGACGGTGGGGGTCCTGCACCCCGGCCGACGGCACCATCCGCATCTCCGACCGGGTCCAGGGCATGCCGCGCTGGGTGCTCGACTACGTGCTCCTGCACGAGCTCGCGCACCTGCTGCAGCCGGGCCACGGCGAGGCGTTCTGGGCCGAGCTGGCCACGTACCCGCACACGCAGCGCGCCCGGGGCTTCCTCGAGGGCTGCGCGTTCACGCGCGACGGTCGCGACGAGGGCGAGCTGCCCGAGGAGCCCCCGGCGGACGACGCCGAGGACCCCGACGCCGGCTGACGCCCCGGCGGGCCCGCCACGGGCCGGCATCAGCCCGGGGGCGTGCCGTCCCTGCCGTCGTCCGGGCTGCCGTCTGCGGTGTCGTCGGTCGCGTCGTCGGCAGGCCGGCCGCCGTCGGCACCGGCCGCGTCGTCGAGGATCTGCGCCAGCGCGCGGTCGAGGTCCGCGGACTCGTCGACGGCGGCCTGGCGTCGCGCGTCGTAGCCCGCGGGGTCGTCGAGGTCCTCCGAGGTCGGGACGAGGTCGGGGTGGGCCCACACCGCGTCGCGTCCCGACACGTCGCGGGTCGCGGTGAGGTGCGCCCACACCGTCGCTGCGTCACGCAGCCGCCGCGGTCGCAGCTCGAGGCCGACGAGGCTGGCGAAGGTCTGCTCGGCCGGTCCGCCCGCGGCCCTGCGCCGCCGCACCATCTCGCGCAGCGGGACCGTGTGCGGCAGGTGCGGCGTCGCGGCCGCCGTGGCGACCTCGTCCACCCACCCCTCGACCAGGGCGAGAGCGTGCTCCAACCGCGCGAGCGCCGCCTGCTGCGCGGGCGTCGTCTGCGGGGCGAAGACGCCGCCGGACAGCGCCTCCTGCAGTGCGGCGGGGTCGCTCGGGTCGATCGAGGAGACGGCCTCCTCCAGCTGGTCGACGTCGATCGCGATGCCGCGCGCGTACTGGGCCACGGTGTCCATCAGGTGCGCGCGCAGCCACGGCACGTGGGCGAACAGCCGGCTCGCGGCGGCCTCGCGCAGCGCGAGGTACAGCCGGACCTCCTCGACGGGCGTGTCCAGGCCCTCGGCGAAGGCGTCGACGTTCGCGGGCACCAGGGCAGGCGTCGGGCGGTCCAGCAGCGGCAGCCCGATGTCCGTGGTGCCGAAGACCTCGCGGGCCAGCGTGCCGGCGGCCTGCCCGACCTGCAGGCCGAACACGGCGGAGCCGAGCCCGCGCAGCAGCTGCGCGGGGTCCGGCGCGCCCGGCGGCAGCGCCAGCGGCATCCCGCCGACGTCGCCGAGTGCCGGGCCGAGGGCGTCGGCGAGCGCGGCGGACAGGGACTCCGCGACCGGCTCGGTGAGCGTGCGCCACGTCGGCAGCGTCGCCTCCACCCACTCGGCGCGGCTCCACGCCTGCGGCGTGCCCGGTGCGGGGGGCAGGTCGGTGGCGGCGTCGAGCCACAGCTCGGCGACGGTCAGCGCGTCGCGCACCTCCTTGACCCGGCCGGGGGACAGCGCGGGGTCACCCCCGACCGCAGCCTGCTGGCGTGCCAGGTCGTGGGCCATCTCCCAGTTCACGGCCTGGTCGCCGGCGGACGCGAACAGGCGCTGGACCTGCGAGAGCGCCTGCTGCATCGCAGCGGGGTCGGTGGGCAGGCCCGCGCCGGCGGCCATCGCCGCCGGGTCGACACCCATGGCGCGCATCTCGCGGATCGCGTCGTCGGCGGCGGGCCCGAGCATCGCGCGCAGCATCTGCTCCCACTGCTCGGGTCCGGTCGCGTCGGGACCGTTCGCGGACGGGACGTCGGGGCTCATGCGGGCCCTCCTGACTGGCCGGGGAGCACCACGGTAGCTGCGCCCGGGCGGTGTCCGGCGGGTGGGTGGCCCCGGTTCGCTCACGGCGCACAGGCGCCCGGCCCGCCGTGCGTGGGGGATGATCGTGCGGTGCACGACGACAAGCCGACCGACGCCCCGGCCGACGACCTGCGTCCGCCGGACCCCCGCGGCCCCGGCGGCGACCACCAGGGCGGCGCCGGCACCGTCGGCGAGGTCGCGCAGGAGGCGGTCGACGACGGTGCCGGTCCGGTCGACCGTCCGCTGGACGACGACGCGCTCCCGCGCGAGCGTCCGACGCCGCGCGCCCTGATCCTGTCCGTCGGTGCGCTGGCCACCTCGGTGCTGGTCGGGGTGCTGGCCGTCGTGCCGGCGCCCTACGCCGTCAACGGCCCCGGGCCGACGAGGAACGTGCTGGGGGAGGTGGACGGCGAGCCGCTCATCGAGGTGGAGGGCGCCCCGACCTACCCCTCGACCGGTGAGCTGCTGCTCACCACGATCTCCGGGGTCGGCGGGCCGGGCTACCCGGCCTACCTGATGAACGTGGTCCAGGGCTGGCTGTCGCCGTCGTCGGTGGTGCGCCCGGCCGAGGACGTGTACCCGCCGGACGTCACCCAGGACGAGCTCGACGAGTCCAACGCCGGCCAGATGGTCTCCTCGCAGGAGAACGCCACGGTGGCCGCGCTCACCGAGCTGGGGTACGAGGTCCCGGCCACGCTCGTCGTCGCCGGCACGGTCGAGGGCACCGACGCCGCGGGGCGGCTCGAGGAGGGCGACGTGCTGACGGCCCTCGACGGGGAGCCGCTGGCGGACTACCAGTCGCTGGTGTCCATGCTGGAGGAGGTCACGCCCGGGGACACGGTCACGCTGACGGTCACCCGGCACGGTGCGACCGTCGACGTCCCCGTGGTCACGGGGGAGCGCGAGGACGGCGGCGCGCAGATCGGCGTCTTCATCGACCCGTCGTTCGAGATGCCGATCGAGGTGGACATCAACATCGAGGGCATCGGCGGGCCGAGCGCCGGCACGATGTTCGCGCTGGGCCTGGTCGACCTGCTCACGCCCGAGGACGAGGCCGCCGGCGAGGTGATCGCGGGCACCGGGACCATCGACGTGACCGGTGCCGTGGGGCCGATCGGCGGGATCCGGCAGAAGCTCGCCGGCGCCGTGCGCGACGGCGCGCGGTGGTTCCTGGCGCCGTCCGACAACTGCGACGAGGTCGTGGGCCACGTCCCGGACGGGCTGCGGGTCGTCGAGGTCTCGACGCTGCACGAGGCCCGTGAGGCGATGGTCGCCATCGGCGACGGCGCGGGGGACGACCTGCCCACCTGCACCGCGGGGTGAGCCGCGCGCGTCACTCGAGCGTGGCGCGCACCGCCTCCACGAGGCCGGGCACCAGGTCCGGGCCCTGCCCGACGGCGTCGTCGCTGTCGTGCGCGCGGGTGCGCACGGCACACCACGCCGGGCCGTCGCGCAGCACGCCGACGGCGAGCCGCACGTCCTGGCGCTGCGGGTGGGCGAGCAGCGCGGCCAGGGCGGCGTCGCGGTCGGCAGGCAGGTCCGCCTCGACGCCCGGCGGCAGCACGACCCGTTCCACCGTCACGGCGGCCCCGTGGACCGTGGCCGGCCACGTCAGCCCGCCGAGCAGCTGTTCGAGGTCGTCGGCCGCGGGCAGCCCCTCCTGCTCGATCGACGTCAGGTGCTGGTCGTCGGCCCGCGCGGCGGCGAGCACGTCGGGCGTCAGCTGGTCGGCCAGGCCCGGCTCGGCGGCGAGCGCGCTCTGCGTGCGCACCAGCGCGAAGACGCGCACGGGTGCGTCCCACCCGGCCGCGGCGACGTGGTGCTCGATCTCCCGCACCGCGTCGGCCAGGGCGCGACGGGCACGCGCCTGCGGCGAGGTCGGGTCGGACGAGGTCGAGGAGGGAGGCGTGCTCACGCCACCATCGTCGCACCGTGTGGGAACCTGGGACGCGCCGTGCCCGTTCGTTCCGGTGGGCGCACCATGCGCCCGTCGCCCGACGACCCACGAGGACCGCAACGCCGTGACCTTCGCCTCCCCGCCCCGTCCACGACCTGCCGCGCCACGCCGCCGCGGCCCCCTGGTCCCGACCCTGATCACCCTGGCCGTGCTCGCGGTGCTGCTGCTCGTGATGGCCCAGGTGTGGACCGAGGTGCTCTGGTTCTCCCAGCTCGGGTTCCTCGAGGTGCTGCGCACCGAGTGGGTCACCCGTGGCCTGCTGTTCGTGCTCGGGTTCGCGATCATGGCCGCGGGCGTCGGCTTCTCCCTCAACTACGCCTACCGCGCCCGCCCGGTGTACGCGCCGTCGACGCAGGAGCAGGCGAACCTCGACCAGTACCGCGAGGCGATCGAGCCGCTGCGGCGCCTCGTCCTCGTGGTCGGGCCGGTCGTCCTCGGCCTGTTCGCCGGTGGCGCCGCGTCGCAGCAGTGGAGCACCGTGCAGCTGTGGCTCAACGGTGGCGAGGTCGGTGAGGTCGACCCCCAGTGGGGCGTCGACCTGGGCTTCTACCTGTTCACCCTGCCGGGCCTGCGGTTCGTTGTGTCCTTCCTCATGGCCGTCGTCGTGCTGTCCGCCGTGGCAGCCCTGGCGACCCACTACCTGTACGGGGGCCTGCGCATCGGCGGGGGCCAGGGCGCCCCGCGCACGACCCGGGCCGCGCGCGTGCACCTGTCGGTGCTCGGCGCGCTGGTGCTGCTGCTGATCGCGGCGAACTACTGGCTGGACCGGTACTCGATCCTCACCAAGCAGCAGACCGGTGAGCAGCGCTGGCAGGGCGCGGGCTTCACCGACGTCCACGCCGTCATCCCGTCCAAGGCGATCCTCGCGGTCGCCGCGGTCGTCGTGGCCGGGGCGTTCATCGCGACGGCGTTCACCGGCAACTGGCGGCTGCCCGCCATCGGGGTGGGCCTCATGGTCGTCGCCGCGGTCGTCGTCGGTGGCGTGTACCCGGCCGTGGTGCAGCGGTTCCAGGTGCAGCCGAACCAGCAGGACGCGGAGGCCGAGTACATCCAGCGCAACATCGACGCGACGCTCGCCGCCTACGACCTCGAGGACGTGGAGACCAGCGAGTACGACGCGAAGGTGACGGCGGAGCCGGGCGCGCTGCGCGAGAACGCGCAGACCACCGCCTCGATCCGTCTCCTCGACCCGAACATCGTGTCGCCGTCGTTCAAGCAGCTGCAGCAGATCCGTGGCTTCTACAACTTCCCGGACTCGCTGTCCGTCGACCGCTACACGATCGACGGCGAGAGCCGTGACACCGTGATCGCGGTGCGTGAGCTCGACCTCAACGGCCTGAACGCGGCGCAGCGCAACTGGACGAACGACACCACCGTGTACACCCACGGGTTCGGCGTCGTCGCCGCCTACGGCAACACGCGTGGCGCGCGCGGCGCGCCGGCCTTCTGGGAGGGCGGCATCCCCTCGCAGGGGCAGCTCGGCGAGTACGAGCCGCGCATCTACTTCGGCCAGTCGTCGCCGGAGTACTCGATCGTCGGCGGCCCGGAGAGCTCGGACGGCTGGGAGTTCGACTACCCGGACGACGACACCGGCACCGGCTCCGTGCCGTTCCGCTTCCCGACGCAGGACGTCTCGGCCGGCCCGACGGTCGGTGGGCTGTGGCACAAGGTGCTCTACGCCCTGAAGTTCGGTGACGAGCAGATCCTGTTCTCGGAGCGCGTCAACGAGGACTCGCAGATCCTCTACGACCGCGACCCGCGCGACCGCGTCGCGAAGGTGGCGCCGTACCTCGACCTCGACGGCCGCGTGTACCCGGCCGTCGTCGACGGGCGCGTGAAGTGGATCATCGACGGATACACGACCTCCGACCAGTACCCGTACGCGGCGGTGCGGTCCCTCGAGGACGCGACCACCGACTCGCTGACCGAGCGCAGCAGCACGGTGCAGGCGCTGCTGCCCAAGCAGGTCAACTACATCCGCAACTCGGTGAAGGCCACGGTGGACGCCTACGACGGGTCCGTGGACCTGTACGCGTGGGACACGCAGGACCCGATCCTGCGGGCGTGGACGAAGGTCTTCCCGACGTCCCTGCAGCCGATGTCCGAGATCTCGGCCGACCTCATGAGCCACATCCGGTACCCGGAGGACCTGTTCAAGGTCCAGCGGGCGCTGCTGGGGCAGTACCACGTGACGAACGCCGCCGAGTTCTTCTCCGGCAACGACTTCTGGCAGAACCCGGCCGACCCGACGGTGACGAGCACGGACGTGCCGCAGCCGCCGTACTACCTGACCCTGCAGATGCCGGGCGAGGACGAGGCGAGCTTCTCGCTGATGTCGACCTTCATCCCGGGCGGTGGCAACGCACGCAACGTGCTCACGGGGTACCTCGCGGTGGACGCCGAGGCCGGGAACACGGCCGGTGAGGTCTCCGAGAGCTACGGCAAGATGCGGCTGCTGGAGCTGCCGCGCGACTCGACGGTGCCCGGCCCCGGCCAGGCGAGCGCGAACTTCACGGCCGACCCGACCGTGTCGAACGAGCTCAACATCCTGCAGCGCGGTGACTCGTCCGTGCGGCGCGGCAACCTGCTGACGCTGCCCGTCGGCGGCGGTCTGCTCTACGTGCAGCCGGTCTACGTGCAGGCGGCGAGCGGGACCACGTTCCCGCTGCTGCAGCGCGTGCTCGTCTCCTTCGGTGACGAGATCGGGTTCGCCGAGACCCTCGACGGCGCGCTCGACCAGGTGTTCGGTGGCGACTCGGGGGCGGACGCCGGCGACGCCGGGGCGGAACCGGTGCTCCCGCCGGACGTCGCCGACCAGGGCGAGGAGGCGGACGGGTCGACCGCGTCCCCGACGCCGGCGCCCACGTCCGAGCCGACGTCGCAGCCCGCGCCCGACGCGGACGCCCGCACGGCGCTCGACGAGGCCCTGCAGCGTGCGCAGCAGGCGATCGTCGACGGGCAGGCCGCCCTGGGCGAGGGCGACTTCGCGAAGTACGGCGAGGCGCAGGACCGCCTCGACCGGGCGATCGCGGACGCCATCGCCGCGGAGGAGCGCCTGGCGGGCTGACCCCCGCTGACGACGCCCGTCGCACCGCCGTCACCGGCGGGGCGGCGGGCGTCGTCGTGGGTGGGGTCGGGGCACGACGTCGGCACGTGACGTCCTGCGCGGGGGCGTGCGGTGCCCTCGGCGCACCGGAGCGCGGCGCACACTCGTTCCCCGGTGGCAGGCCTGCCGCTGTCGCGATGTCGGTGCCGGCTGCGACCCTCTGCTCATGACCTCGGACACGCGCGTGCTCGTGCAGTACCTCGCGGCGGCGCTCGTCTGGGGGTCGAGCTTCCTGTTCATGAAGGTCGCGCTCGGCGGGCTCTCGCCGACGCAGGTCGCCGCGGGGCGCCTGTGGCTCGGGGCGCTGGCGCTGCTCGTCGTCATGGTCCTGCTGCGTCGGCCGTGGCCGCGCGGGTGGCGCGCCTGGGGGCACCTCTCCGTGCTCGGCGTGCTGCTGTGCGTCGTGCCGTTCGAGCTGTTCGCGTGGGCCGGGCAGCACCTCGCCTCGGGGCTCTCGAGCATCCTCAACGCCACGACACCGCTGATGACGTCGATCGCCGTGGCCGCTGTGCTGCCCGCCGAGCGGCTGGGGCCGCGCCAGCGGCTGGGGCTGGTCGTCGGTGGTCTCGGCGTGGTGGTCGTCGTCGGGCCCTGGACGTACCTGGGCGCCGGCGCGGTCGACGCGTCCCTGCCCGCCGTGCTCGCGTGCCTCGGCGCGACCGCCTGCTACGGCCTCGGCATGACGTACCTGCGGCGGTTCGTCGTGCCGCTCGGCCTGCCTGCGGAGACGGTCGCCGCCGGGCAGGTCGGGGTCGGTGCGCTCCTGGTGCTCCTCGCGGCGCCCGTGGTCGCCACGGGCCCGGTGACGCTGACGTGGCCCCTGGTGCTGTCGATGGTCGCCCTGGGCGCGCTCGGCACGGGTCTGGCGTACGTGTGGAACACCCGCGTCGTGGTCGCGTGGGGCGCGCAGCGCGCGTCCACCGTCACGTACCTGACGCCGGTCGTCGGCGTGGTGCTGGGTGTCCTCGTGCTGGGGGAGCGGCTGCACTGGTACGAGCCCGTGGGCGGGCTGCTCGTGGTGCTCGGCGTCGTGGTCGCGCAGCGCGCCGCACGGCCGCCCGCGGCGGCCGTGCCCACGTCGCCCACGTCGGCCGGGACGCCCGTGACGGCCGTCACGGCGTCTGACCAGGGACCGGATTTGGACGTCCGGCCCACCTGACGTATGGTTATCAAGCCGACGCGGGGTGGAGCAGCTCGGTAGCTCGCTGGGCTCATAACCCAGAGGTCGCAGGTTCAAATCCTGCCCCCGCTACAAGAAGACGAAGGCCCGGACCTGATGGTCCGGGCCTTCGTCGTGGTGCGCCCTTCGTCGTGGTGCGCCCGTCGTCATGGGTACGTGGCGTCGGAGGCGCACCACGGCAGACCTCGCCGGACATGGTCGCCACGGACGGCGAGAGCCCCGGCGTCGTGGCAGTGCCCCGGCCTGAACACCCTCTCGGTGCTCGCGGTGGGCATCGTGGTGGCCGCCCTGGAGAAGGCCGCCGCGGGCTCGTCGTCCCGACCCCGACTCGCCGCACGGGACGTGCCGCCCCCGCCCACGAGGCGGACAGAGGCTGGTGCTCACCACCGTGCACGCGGGACGGTGGCGGCACCCGACCGCTGCGACCCGAGGAGCACCATGCCGAGCACGCTCAGCGACCCGACCGTGGCGCAGTTCGTCACCGCCACGAACGCCGCCGACGCGCGAGGGCTGGAGGCGCTCTTCGCGCCCGGGGCCGTCGTCACGGACAACGGCATCGTGATCGACGGGCCGTCGGCCATCGCCACCTGGATCGCCGACGACGTCGTCGGCATGGGCCTGACGCTCGATCCCGTGGAGTTCACGGGCGGTGCCGTGCCGGTGCTCGTCGCGGACGGTGACGGCGAGTTCGCCGGTGGGGTGCGCGGCCCCATCCGCTTCGAGCTGCGATTCACGCCGGTCGGCGGGCGCATCGCGCGACTCGACATCCGTCCGCTGCGCTGACGACCGTCGACGCCCCGGGTCAGCCCTGCTGCTCGCACCGCGTCCTGAGCCCGGCGGCCTCCTGCTCCAGGTAGCGGTCCGTCAGCCCTCGGTAGACACGCCCCAGGACCGCACCGAGCCAGCCCTGCTGCGTCACGGACAGCCGCACGCGCGTCCCGTCGCCGAGCGGTGCGACGTCGTGCCGCGCGGTCGTCCGCACCCCCGGGCTGGTCGCCACCCACGTGAACGAGCGTCCGGGCGTGAGCGCGGTGACGACGTACTCGGAGCCGGGCAGGCGGGGCTGAGTGACCTGCGCGCGGCTCCCGACGCGCAGCGGACCCGGGTCGAGCAGACGCACCGAGGTCATGGTCGGCGTCCACCCGGGCCAGTGCTCGACGTCGCTCATCACCTGCCACACGCGCTCGGACGGCGCCGCGATCTCGACGATGGTGCTCTGCTCCATGCGTTCCATCGTTGCGCGTCCGCCGTCCGATCTCTCCCCGGGGCCGGCTCGGGGTCAGGAGCGCAGGATCTTCTCCATCGGCCGGCCCTTGGCCAGCTCGTCGACGAGCTTGTCGAGGTACCGGATCCGTCGCATGAGCGGGTCCTCGACGTCCTGCACGCGCACGCCGCAGACGGTGCCGGTGATGAGCGACGCCGCCGGGTTCAGGTCCGCCTGCGCGAAGAAGTCCTCGAACGTCGTCCCGGCCTCGACGTGCTCGCGCAGCATGCGCTCGTCGAAGCCGGTGAGCCAGGTGAGGACCTCGTCGACCTCCGCGCGCGTCCGCCCCTTGCGTTCCGCCTTGGCGACGTAGAGCGGGTACACCGCGCCGAAGGCGGTGGTGAAGATGCGGCTCATCGGCCGAGCGTAGCCCTGCGGCGAGGAAATAAGCCGACCGATCCAGTCCACTATTCAAGATCTTCCCGGAGACCGTTGACCCGCCCGGGGGCGGTTCCTAGATTCGCGCTCACCGGGGTTCGAACGGCCCCGGTGAGCAGTGGTCACGAGCTCCGACGCGAAGCCCCGGCTGGTCGGACGGCAACCCTCCCGTGCGGCGGGGTGCCCCGGGTGAGGACCTGGCCGTGCGGCACGCACGGCAACGCACGAGCCCTCCGGGGCACGAAGGGACAGGACGCATGAGCAGCACGACCGCCGTGCCCGCCGGGGTCATCGCCGCGCGGACCTGGTGTCCCACGGCGTGTCCGTGGGCCTGCTGCTGTCGCTGACCATCGCGCACCCGACCTCCGCGACGCCGGTCGGCTCGCGCCCGGTCACGGCGCACCCGGGCACCGCGCACCCGGTGACCCTGCGCTGACCGCGTCCGCACCGGACCTGCCGGCCCGGACGCCCTGGCACCGACCGCACCGACGCCCCTGCACCGGCGCGCCCACCTCCGGGTGGTGCCGCGGCGCGGCAGCCGTCGTCGGCTCCTCCGGCGCACGCCCCGGCGTCGGCCTCGCCCTGCCCTCATCCGCCCCCGCACCCGCCCCGGGAGTCCCCATGCCCGCACGCACCGCGTCCCTCGACCGCAGCCGACGGTCCGTCCACCTCGGCGTCGACCTCACCGACGCCGGCGCCCACCCCGCCGCGTGGCGGGTGGCGGGGTCGCGCCCCGCCCGCCTCTTCGACCCCGACCGGCTCGCGGCCCTCGTCGCGACCGCCCAGCGCGGTCTGCTCGACCTCGTCGCGTTCGACGACGCGTTCACGCTGCAGCCCCGCACCCGCGGGGTGCGGGGCCGCCTGGACGCCGCGCTCGTCGCGGCGCGGCTGGCACCGCGCAGCGCGGGCATCGGCCTGGTCGCGACCGTCGACACGACGCACACCGAGCCGTTCCACGTGTCGAAGGCCCTCGCGACGATCGACCACGTGAGCGTGGGCCGGGCCGCCTGGCAGGTGGGCTGGTCCACGACCGACGCCGCGGCGCGGGCGTTCGGCCGCAAGGGCCCGCAGGACGAGCCGGACGCGATCGCGGAGGCCGACGAGGCGGCGCACGTCGTCGCCCGCCTGTGGGACTCCTGGGAGGACGACGCGGAGATCCGCGACGTCGCCAGCGGCCGGTTCGTCGACCGTGACCGGCTGCACCACATCGACCACGAGGGCGTGCGGTTCGCCGTGAAGGGCCCGTCCATCACGCCGCGCCCGCCGCAGGGCCGTCCCCCGGTCGTCGTGCGGGTGACGCACCCGGACGCCGTCGCGCTCGCCGGCCGGCACGCGGACGTCGTGCGGGTGCGGGCCACCACCGCCGGCGAGGCCCGTGACCTGCGCGACCGTGTCCGGGCCGCGGCCGTCGCCTCCGGCAGGGACGCCGACGACGTCCTCGTCCTGGTCGACGCGCTCGTCGTCCTGGCCGACGACACCGGCGCGGCCCGCGCACGCCTCGACTTCCTCCAGGAGCTCGAGGAGGTGCCCACCGAGCACGGGTCCCTGGTCCACGCCGGGACCGGCGCGGACCTCGCCGCACTGGCCGCGTCCTGGGTCGCCGACGGTGCCGCCGACGGGCTGCACCTGCGGCCCGCGTCGCTCGCCACGGACCTCGACCTGGTGGTCGACCGGGTGGTGCCGGCGCTGCAGCGCGCCGGGGTGTTCCGCACCGCCTACCCGGGCAGCACCCTGCGCGACACCCTGGGGCTCGCGCGCCCCGCCAACGTCTTCGCCGTGACGGCCTGAGGGAGCTCGACGTGACCCGCAAGCAGATCCACCTCGGTGTGCACTTCCCGGGGGTCAACAGCACGACCGTCTGGAGCGACCCGGCCTCCGGCAGCCAGATCGACTTCGCGTCGTTCGAGCACCTCGCGCGGCGCGCCGAGGAGGCCAGGCTCGACTTCTTCTTCCTGGCCGAGGGGCTGCGGCTGCGGGAGCACAAGGGACGCATCCACGACCTCGACGTCGTCGGCCGGCCCGACACGCTGCCGGTGCTCGCGGCGCTCGCCGCCGTCACCGACCGCATCGGCCTGGCGGGCACGATCAACACGACGTTCAACGAGCCGTGGGAGGTCGCGCGGCAGTTCGCGACGCTCGACGTCCTGTCCGGCGGGCGTGCCGCGTGGAACCTGGTGACCAGCCCCGACGCGTTCACGGGTGAGAACTTCCGCCGCGGGGGGTACCTGCCGTACCCCGAGCGGTACGCGCGCGCTGCCGAGGTCGTCGAGGTCGCGCGGGCGCTGTGGGACTCCTGGGACGACGACGCGGTGGACCCCGACCCCGCGGCGGCGCGCTACCTGCGTGACGGCGCCGTGCGGCGCGTCCAGCACCACGGGCGGTACGTCGACGTCGAGGGCGAGTTCACCACGCCGCGCGGGCCCCAGGGCCACCCGGTGCTGTTCCAGGCCGGCGACTCCGCCGACGGGCGCGACTTCGCCGCGGCCACCGCGGACGTCGTGTTCTCGATGCACTCGACGTTCGACGCGGGCCGTGCGTTCTACGACGACGTGAAGGGGCGTCTGGCCGCGCACGGGCGCGACCGCGACGCGCTGAAGATCCTGCCCGCGGTCACCGTGACCATCGGCGACACCGAGGCCGACGCGCAGGACCGGGCCCGGCACATCCGTCGTCAGCAGGTCTCCGGGCCGACGGCCATCGCGTTCCTCGAGCAGGTGTGGGGCCGTGACCTGGGCGGGTACGACCCGGACGGCCCGCTGCCCGACGTGGATCCCGACGTCGAGAACGTCTCGATCACCCGCGGCCGCGTGCGCCACGCGAAGGACCCGCTCGCGGTCGCCCGCGAGTGGCGCGCGCAGGCCGAGGCGAACCGCTGGTCGATCCGCGACCTGGTCATCCACGCGACCACGCGGGGGTCCTTCGTCGGGACCGCCCGCCAGGTGGCGGACGACATCGACCGCCACGTGCAGCTCGACGCGTCCGACGGCTTCATCCTCGTGCCGCACCTGACGCCGCACGGCCTCGACGATGTGCTCGACCAGGTCGTGCCGCTCCTCGTGGAGCGCGGATCGTTCCGCGCGGAGTACACGGGCGAGACCCTGCGTGACCACCTCGGGCTGCCGCGCCCCGCGCGCCGGGACCACGCCGCGCACGGCGCCCCGTGGACCACCCGCCCGCTCGCCGCCGTCGGCCGCTGACCGGCCGGCCCGCCGCCCCACCCCCGAGAGGACCAGCGATGACCCTGCAGGACACCGGCGCCCGGCCGGCCACCGACGCCCCGACCG
>JAEWEJ010000046.1 GCA_023389455.1 Actinomycetes bacterium
ACTCGGGGCCGTCCGCCGGCGTGCTGCGGGGACCGGGGGCGGTCGGCCCGGCGGAGACGGGCCCCGGGCGGGGCTGAGCCCGGTCCTGGCCGGTCGACCACGCGGGCGTGCCCGCCGGGCTCGCCGAGGTCCCGGTCGGTGGGGTCACCAGCCGGCTGCGCATGGCGCGACGCGAGCTCGGCGCACCGGGCTCGCCGGCCGCGGGCGTCGGGGCGCCGGGCCCCTGCCCACCGTCCTGTGCCGCACGTTCCATCTCGCGACGGCGACGGCGCTCTCCGGGTTCACTCATCACGACCTCGATACAACCTGTGCTTGGCGATGTACTGGACGACCCCGTCAGGGACGAGGTACCACACCGGCTCCCCTGCACGCGCGCGTGCACGGACGTCGGACGAGGAGATCGCGAGGGCAGGGACCTCCAGCACGTCGACCCGCCCGGCGGGCAGGCCGTCCACCGACAGCGTGTGCCCGGGGCGGGTGACCGCCACGAAGCGCGCCATGTCGAACAGCTGGGCAGCATCCTTCCACGTGAGGATCTGCTCGATGGCGTCCGCACCGGTGATGAAGAAGAGGTCGGCGTCCGGGCGCTCGGTCTTGAGGTCCCGCAGCGTGTCGACCGTGTACGTCAGCCCTGCGCGGTCGATGTCCACCCGGCTGACCGTGAACCGAGGGTTCGACGCCGTCGCGATCACCGTCATGAGGTACCGGTGCTCCGCGGGCGACACGTCGACGTGCTGCTTGAACGTCGGGTTGCCGGTGGGGACGAACACGACCTCGTCGAGGTCGAACCGGGCGGCGACCTCGCTCGCGGCCACGAGGTGGCCGTGGTGCACGGGGTCGAACGTTCCGCCCATCACCCCGAGGCGTGGGCGGGCAGGGACCCGCGTGGTGTCCGGCACCGTCAGTGGCGCGTCCCGACGGACCGGAACGCGTACGTCACGAGGAGCATCGCCAGCAGTCCGGCGAACGCGCCGACACCGAAGACGACGGGCGGGAACGGCAGCGCGTCGGAGTGCTCGGCGGCGGTCTCCGCCGCGGCGATGAGGGTGGCGTGCACGTGGTCCTCCTGCAGGGGTGCTCGTCGGTCGTGCGTCTGGGTCGCGGCGTCCGCCGGTCACCCGGCGCCGCAGCCACCCAGTGTCGCACGCGGGGCTGCGACGGCGGGCCAACGGCCCGCCACCCGGTCAGGGACGGACGTGCCCGTCGCCGTGGACGACCCACTTGGTCGTCGTCAGCTCCGCGAGGCCCATGGGCCCGCGGGCGTGCAGCTTCTGCGTCGAGATCCCGATCTCGGCGCCCAGGCCCAGCTGCCCGCCGTCGGTGAACCGCGTCGAGGCGTTGACCATGACCGCCGCGGAGTCGACCTCCGCCACGAACCGCTCGGAGGCGCGCAGGTCCTGCGTGACGATGGCCTCGGTGTGGCCCGTCGACCACCGCCGCACGTGCTCGATCGCGGCGTCCAGGTCGTCGACGACCCGCACCGCGAGGTCGAGGGAGAGGTACTCGGTGCCCCAGTCCTCGTCCGTGGCGGGGACGGCGGCCGCGCCCTGCGGGGTGCGGCGCAGCGTCTCCTCGTCGCCGTGCACCGTGACGCCCGCCGCGGCGAGCGCGGCGAGCGCGGAGGGCAGGAAGGTGTCGGCGACGTCACGGTGCACCAGCAGCGTCTCGACCGCATTGCACACCCCGACGCGCTGCGTCTTGGCGTTGAGGAGGATCGCGAGGGCGTCGGCGTGGTCGGCAGCGGCGTCGACGTACAGGTGGCAGTTGCCGACGCCGGTCTCGATCACCGGCACGGTGGCCTCCCGGACGACCGTCGCGATGAGGTCGGCCCCGCCGCGGGGCACCAGCACGTCGACCAGCCCGCGGGCGTGCATGAGCGCCACGGCGCCCTGCCGGCCCCACGCGTCCACCGACTGGACCAGGTCGCCCGGCAGCCCCTGGGCCACGAGCGCGGCCGACAGCACCTCGACGACGACCTCGTTGGACCGTGCGGCGGCCGACCCACCGCGCAGGATCACCGCGTTGCCGCTCTTGAGGGCGAGGCCCGCCGCGTCGACGGTCACGTTGGGTCGCGCCTCGTAGATCATCCCGACGACACCCATCGGCACGCGCACCTGGCGCAGCCGCAGCCCGTTCGGGAGCGTCGAGCCGCGGACCACCTCGCCGACCGGGTCCGGCAGCGCCGCGAGCTCACGCAGCGCGTCCGCCATCGCCGCCACACGCTCGGGCGTCAGTGCGAGGCGGTCGAGCAGACCGGGCGACATCCCGCGCTCGCGCTCGCGCTCGACGTCCTGGGCGTTGGCGGCCAGCAGGCGGTCGGTCGCCGCCACCAGGGCGTCGGCCAGGGCGCGCAGCGCGTCGTCCTTCGTCGCCCGCGTGGCGGTCGCCAGGGTCCGTGAGGCGTCGCGGGCCCGCCGGGCGACGGCGGGCACGGCGACCTCCGGGTCGTCGAGGACGGGCGTCGGCTGCTCCAACGACGTGGTCATGCCCTCAGGCTAGCGACGTGGCGCCCGTGCCCGACGTCGCCGTCCGCCCCTCGGCCCGCGGCGCCGGGCCTCCCGCGGTCCGGCGACGGCGCACCAGCACCAGGTCGTCGCGGTGCACCAGCTCGCGGTCGTACCCCGGGCCCAGCGCGTCACGCAGCTCCCCCGTGCTGTGACCGAGCAGCTGCGGCACCTCCTCCGCGCCGTACGCGACGAGGCCGCGGGCGACGACCGCACCCTCCCGGTCGACCAGCTCGACCGGGTCGCCCGCCTCGAAGGTGCCCTCCACGTCGACGACGCCCGCGGGCAGCAGCGACGTGCGGCGGTCGACGACCGCGCGGACCGCGCCGTCGTCCAGCACGAGGCGTCCGCGGGTACGCGCCGCGTGCGCGAGCCACAAGAGCCGGATCGAACGGCGCCGTCCCGTCGCGGCGAACCACGTACCGACGTCCTGCCCGGCGAGCGCCGCCGCGGCGCGCGCGGCCGACGTGAGCACCACGGGGATGCCCGACTGGGTGGCGATCGCGACCGACTCCAGCTTGGTGACCATCCCGCCGGTCCCGACGGCGCTCCCCCGCGCGGTCACGTCGATGCCCGACAGCTCCTCCAGCGCCTGCACGTCGCCGATCCGGCGCGAGCCCGGGCGTGCGGGAGGCCCGGTGTAGAGCGCGTCGACGTCGGTCAGCAGCGCGAGGGCGTCCGCGTGCACCAGGTGCGACACGAGCGCGGCGAGGCGGTCGTTGTCACCGAAACGGATCTCGTCCGTCGCCACGGCGTCGTTCTCGTTGATGATCGGCACGACGCCCAGGTCCAGCAGCCGGGTCAGGGCCCGGTGGGCGTTGCGGTACTGCCCGCGGCGCCACGTGTCCTCGGCCGTGAGCAGCACCTGGGCCACCGTCAGCCCGTGCGCGGCGAACGCCCGGGTGTAATGCGCTACGAGGAGCCCCTGCCCGACCGACGCGGCCGCCTGCTGGGTCGCGAGGTCCCGCGGGCGGGCGGCCAGCCCGAGGGGGCCGATCCCGGCGGCGATCGCACCCGACGACACGAGGACGACCTGCGTGCCGGCGGCGCGGCGCTCGGCCAGCACGTCGACGACGGCCGCGAGCCGCGCCGGGTCGAGGTGACCGTCGGGCGTCGTCAGCGACGAGGAGCCGACCTTGACGACGAGCCGGCCCGCGCCGGGCAGCTGGTCACGTCCGGACAGGGGTGCGGCGCTCACAGCACCCATGATGCCCCGCCTCGACGCCGGTCCCGCGCAGCGCCCGCCCCGGGGAGGTGCGCGCCGGTGGCGCGCACGTCCGTCGGCTCACGCGTCGGGGTCGGTCCAGACGCCCTGCTCGCGCTCCGTCCACAGCTCGGCGCGCGCGGCGGACTTGGCGTCCATGCGCTCGGTGTACTCGCGGCGCTTCTGCCCACGGGTCGGGCGTGCACGGTCCTCCAGACGCACGTCGGAGCCACGCGGGCCGCCGAGCAGCTCCGAGCCCGTGAGCAGGGTCGGCTCCCAGTCGAACACCACGGCGTTCGTGTCCGGCCCGATGCGGACCTCGTCGCCCGCGACCGCACCTGCCTTGTAGAGGGCGTCCTCGACACCGGCCCGGGCGAGCCGGTCGGCGAGGTACCCCACGGCCTCGTCGTTGGAGAAGTCCGTCTGGCGCACCCAGCGCTCGGGCTTCTCGCCCCGGATCGCGAACCAGACCTGACCGCCGCCCTCGCGGCGCTTCACCGTGAACCCGGTGTCGTCGACCGCACGCGGGCGCAGCACGACGCGCGTCGGCTCGGGAGCCGCGGCCGCGCGACGCGCCGCGGCGACCCGCTCGGCGAGCGCGAACGTCAGGGGGCGCAGGCCCTCGTGGCTGGCCGTGGAGATCTCGAACACGGCGAGGCCCCGCGCCTCCAGCTCGGGGCGCACCAGGTCGGCGAGCTCGCGGGCCTCGGGCACGTCGATCTTGTTGAGCACCACCACGCGAGGCCGCTCGGTGAGCGGGACGCCGCCCGCCGCGACCGCGAGGTCCTCGGCGTAGGCGGCGAGCTCGCCCTCGATGACGTCGAGGTCGGTGAGGGGGTCGCGACCCGGCTCGAGCGTCGCGCAGTCCAGGACGTGCACGACGACGGCGCACCGCTCGATGTGCCGCAGGAACTCCAGCCCCAGGCCCTTGCCCTGCGACGCGCCCGGGATGAGTCCCGGCACGTCGGCGACCGTGTAGCGCGCGTCGCCGGCCTGCACGACGCCGAGGTTCGGGACGAGCGTGGTGAAGGGGTAGTCCGCGATCTTGGGCCGTGCGGCCGAGATCGCGGCGACGAGGCTGGACTTGCCCGCCGACGGGTAGCCGACCAGCGCGACGTCGGCGATCGTCTTGAGCTCCAGGACCACGTCGGCCTCGTCACCGGGCTCCCCGAGCAGCGCGAAGCCGGGGGCCTTGCGCCGCGGCGAGGCCAGGGCCGCGTTGCCGAGCCCGCCCCGACCGCCGGCGGCGACCACGTAGCGTGCGCCCGCACCGACGAGGTCGGCGAGGACCTCACCGTCGGTCGACTTCACGACGGTGCCGTCCGGGACGCCCAGGACCAGGTCCTCGGCGGTGGCCCCGTTCCGGTGGTCACCCATGCCCTGCGACCCGGACGCAGCACGTCGGTGCGGCAGGTGGTGGAACGGCAGCAGCGTGGTGACCTGGGGGTCGACCTCGACGATCACCGAGCCCCCGTTGCCGCCGTTGCCGCCGTCGGGGCCCGCCAGGGGCTTGAACTTCTCGCGGTGGATGGACGCGCAGCCGTGCCCACCGTCACCGCCGGTCGCGTGCAGCACGACACGGTCGACGAACGTCGCCACGGCTGGACCTCCTTCGTCTGCGGATGCAGATCTCGATCGTTCACACGCCGACGGGGCGCACCGCACCGGTGCGCCCCTCCGACCGTCAAGCTGGGATGTGTCGGGACCTCAGAGGTCCGCGACCACGTCGATGACCTTGCGGCCACGACGCGTACCGAACGCCACCGAGCCGGCGGTCAGCGCGAACAGCGTGTCGTCGCCGCCGCGGCCGACGTTGTCGCCCGGGTGGAAGTGCGTGCCGCGCTGGCGGACGAGGATCTCGCCGGCCTTGACGACCTGACCGCCGAAGCGCTTGACGCCGAGGCGCTGGGCGTTCGAGTCGCGACCGTTGCGCGAGGAGCTCGCGCCCTTCTTGTGTGCCATGACTGACCTGCTCTCCGGATGCTGCGAAAAAGGGGACGGCCGCGTGAGCGGCGCGGGCTCACTTGATGCCGGTGACCTTCAGGCGGGTCAGCTTCTGACGGTGACCCTGGCGCTTGCGGTAGCCGGTCTTGTTCTTGTACTTGAGGATGTCGATCTTGGGACCCTTCTCGTCCCGCACGACCTCCGCCGTCACCGTCACCTTGGCCAGGGCCGCGGCGTCGGTGGTGACCTTCTCGCCGTCCACGAGCAGGAGCGCGGGCTGCTGGACCGACGACCCCGCCTCGGCGGCGAGGCGGTCGACGACGACGACGTCGCCGACGGCGACCTTCTCCTGGCGGCCGCCAGCCTTCACGATCGCGTACACCACGTTGCTGCTCATCTCTGCTCGTCGGACCTGCTCATCGGTGCTACGTCTTGTCCTGCTCGTCGGTGCCGCGCGACCCGCCGGAACCCGCGCACCTCCCAGCCACGAGGGCGGGGGGTTCGCGTCGGCGGTGTCGTCCGCGGCGCCTGAACCGGGACCCGGTGCCGTCCCCGCCGCCGGGATCTCCTCGGTGACGGGCGCCAGCGCCTCCCGGCACGTGCGCGACGCACCGACGTTCTAGGGTACGGACCCGCCCCCGCCCGGTCAAACGGGCGTGGGCGGGCGGCGCACCCTCAGTCCTCTGCTGCGCCGTCGGACGCCTGCGGCGCACCGTCCGCCGGCGTCTCGTCCTGCTCGCCCTCGTCGCCCTGCGGCGCGTCGACCTGCTCGAACACCTCGGGCGCGACCGCGTGCAGCTCGAGCAGCGCGTCCGTCTCCACCACGTCCACGCGCCCGGCCGGCTGGACGCCGGCGGCGCTCAGCTCCGCCAGGACGTCGAGCGTCCCCGGCGTGCCGTGCTCCCCCGCGGGCTCGTCCGCCACGACCTCGACCTGCACGACCTCCGGCTGCGCGACCGCGTCCGCGGGCGCCTCGGGGGCGACCGGGTCGTGCTCGTGGGCGTGCGCCGCGGCGGCCGCGATGGTCGCCAGGGTCGCCTTGACGGCCTCGCGCGCCTCGGGCAGCACGGGAACGGCGGGGTGCTGCACCGGGGCGGCACCGCCCGTCGTCTCGGCGGCCGCGCGCTTGCGGCGCGACCGCTTCGACTCGGTGGGCTCGGGTGCCTGCGCCACCGGTGCCTCGGGCCGGCCGTTCTTGCCCACCGGGTCGGTGTGCACGATGAACCCGCGACCGTGGCAGTGCTCGCACGTCTCGCTGAACGCCTCGACGAGACCCTGGCCGACGCGCTTGCGGGTCATCTGCACGAGTCCGAGCGACGTGACCTCGGCCACCTGGTGCTTGGTGCGGTCGCGCCCCAGGCACTCGACGAGGCGCCGCAGCACGAGGTCGCGGTTGGACTCCAGGACCATGTCGATGAAGTCGATGACGATGATGCCGCCGATGTCGCGCAGCCGGAGCTGACGCACGATCTCCTCGGCCGCCTCGAGGTTGTTGCGGGTGACCGTCTCCTCGAGCGTGCCGCCCGCGCCGGTGAACTTGCCGGTGTTGACGTCGACGACCGTCATCGCCTCGGTGCGGTCGATGACCAGCGAGCCGCCCGAGGGCAGCCAGACCTTGCGGTCCATGCCCTTGGCGAGCTGCTCGTCGACGCGGTGGACGGTGAACACGTCCTGCGTCCCGGTCCACTTCTCGATGCGTGCCGCCAGGTCGGGCGCGAGGTCGCCGACGTACGTCGAGATCGTCGACCACGCGTCGTCACCCTGGACCACGAGGGACGAGAAGTCGTCGTTGAAGATGTCGCGGACCACGCGGATCGCCATGTCCGGCTCGCCCTGCAGCAGGGCCGGCGCGTTCGCGGTCTTCCGCTTCTTCTCGATCGCCTCCCACTGGCCCTGCAGGCGGGCCACGTCGGCGCGCAGCTCCTCCTCGCTGGCACCCTCGGCCGCGGTGCGCACGATGACGCCAGCGGAGTCGGGCACGAGGTCGCGCAGGATCTTCTTCAGGCGCGAGCGCTCGGTGTCGGGGAGCTTGCGGCTGATGCCGGTCATGCCGCCGCCGGGCACGTAGACGAGGTACCGGCCGGCGAGCGTGATCTGGCTCGTCAGACGGGCGCCCTTGTGACCGATCGGGTCCTTGGTGACCTGGACCAGCACGGCGTCGCCGGACTTCAGCGCCTGCTCGATGCGACGCGGCTGCCCCTCGAGGCCCGCGGCGTCCCAGTTGACCTCGCCCGCGTAGAGCACGGCGTTGCGGCCCTTGCCCACGTCGACGAACGCCGCCTCCATGCTCGGCAGCACGTTCTGCACGCGCCCGAGGTAGACGTTGCCGACCATCGACGCCTGCGCCTGGTTGGACACGTAGTGCTCGACCAGGACGCCGTCCTCGAGGACCGCGATCTGCGTGCGTCCGGCGACCTCGCGCACGACCATCGAGCGCTCGACCGACTCGCGGCGGGCCAGGAACTCCGCCTCGGAGATGATCTGGCGACGACGTCCGGCGTCGCGGCCCTCACGTCGCCGCTGCCGCTTGGCCTCCAGGCGCGTCGAGCCGCGCAGCGCGGTGACCTCGTCCCCCGCCGTGCGACGACGCGGCTCCTCGGCCGCGTCCCCCCGGGCACCGCGCCGCCGGCGGCGACGGCGACGGCTGGAGCCGCCCTGCTCGTCGTCACCCGCGTCGTCACCGGCGTCCGGGCCGGCCTCGGCCGGGGTGTCGC
>JAEWEJ010000172.1 GCA_023389455.1 Actinomycetes bacterium
CGTGCGTGGTGAGCTGCGCGGCGACCGCCGTCGCCGACGCCGCCACCAGCGCGGCCGCGCCGCCCGCCGTCACGAGCAGCACCGACCCGGCGGGCGCCAGCTCCGTGGTGAGCAGGGCGAGCAGCAGCGCCGCGCCCACGGCCAGCACGCCGGTCGCCGCGGCCAGGAGACCCGCCACGACCGGTGCGGCGCGCCCCACCGGCTGCGAGCGCATGATCTCGAGCCGCCCGTCGTCCTCCGGCGCGCGCAGGTGCCGGGACGTCGCGAGCACCGCCATGATGCCGACCGGGAGCATCACCCACAGCCCGAGCTCGTTGGCCGTCATCGCGCCCAGGCCGTAGTCGTCGAGCCCGTACCCCGGGCCCGCCAGGGCCGTCGCCGCCGGGGACGCGATGAGCCGCGCCCGGGCGGCCCGTTGCTCGGGCGCCGCGTAGACCTCCGCCAGCGCCACGACCGACACCCGCGTCATCGCCGCGACGGCGAGCGCCCAGGCGACGACGGTCCAGCGGTCGGTCCGCAGCGCGAGCAGCAGCAGCCGACCGGTGCCGGCCAACGGCCCGTGCGGCGCCGCGCGGCGACGACCCGGCCGCGGGCGGCCCGCGTCAGGTGCCGGGCGCACCTGGGTGGTGGTCACCGCTCCCCCACCCCCAGCGTCGCGAGCTCGTCGCCGTACTCCCGCAGGAAGACGTCCTCGAGCGTGGGCGGGTGCGCGACGACCGAGCGCACGCCGTGGGCCGCCAGCACCGCGAGCACGCCGTCCAGCGCGTCGGCGTCGGCTGCCAGGGTCAGCCGGTCGTCGTCGACGCGCAGGTGGTGGACCCCCGCGAGCCCCGCCAGGGCGTCGTGGGCGCCGGGTGCGTCGGCGAGGCCGGCGACGACGGTGGTGCGCGTCAGGCCGCGCAGGTCGTCCAGGCTCCCGGTGCTCACGGCACGACCCCGCCGGATGATCGTCACGCGGTCCGCGAGCGCCTCCACCTCCGCCAGGACGTGGCTCGACAGCAGCACCGTGCGCCCCTGCCTCGCGGCCTCCCGCACCACGTCCTGGAACACCGCGCCCATGAGCGGGTCGAGGCCGGACGTGGGCTCGTCCATGAGCAGCAGCTCGACGTCGGCCGCGAGCGCCGCGACCAGCGCGACCTTCTGCCGGTTGCCCGTGGAGTACGCCCGCACCCGCACCCGCGTGTCGAGCTCGAAGCGGTCCACGAGCTCGTCGCGGCGCCGCGGGTCCACGCCGCCGCGCAGCCGCGCGAGCAGGTCGATCGTCTCCCCGCCCGTGAGCTGCGGCCACAGCGCGACACCGCCGGGCACGTACGCCAGACGACGGTGCAGCGCCACCGGGTCGCGCCACGGGTCGCCCCCGAGCACCTGCGCCGAGCCGGCGTCCGCACGCAGCAGCCCGAGCAGGACGCGGATGGTCGTGGACTTGCCCGCCCCGTTCGGCCCGAGGAACCCGTGCACCTCCCCGGTGCGCACGTGCAGGTCGAGGCCGTCGAGGGCGCGGGTGCGCCCGAAGGTCTTGACCAGCCCGTCGACGGCGATCGCGTCGGTGTCGGTCATGGCTGCTCCCGGGTGGCTGGTGCGGGCCGGTCAGGGGTGCGGCGTCGGTGCGGACGTCGTCGCGGTGGTCGGCGTGGTGGTCGGCGTGGCGGTCGGTGCGGACGGGGCCACGGGCGCCGGTGGGACCGGGACGGGCGCGGCAGGTGCCGTCGGTGCGGTGGCACGCCAGGCGTCGAGGTAGTCGGCGGAGGTGAGCAGGCCGTGCGTGAGGAGCTCGAGGCCGGCCCCCATCGACGTGTCCGTGATGTGGGCGAGCGCGCCCGCGGGGTCGGACGTCGGTGAGGGCGCCCGCCCCGCGCCGGCCTCGAGCCGGGTCATCAGCAGCAGGCCCAGCTGTCCGGCGACGACGTAGCGCGCCCTGCCCTGCGGGTCGGCGGTCGGCCGCACGACGCCCGCGCGCTCACCGTGCTCGAGGTAGGCGACGGTGTCGGCGACCAGCCCGTCGACGAGGTCGGCCGCGCCCGGCCCGCCGTCGAGCACGACGCGGACCAGGTAGGAGACCAGCGGCCCGTGCTCCTCGGTCGCCTCCGCGAGCTCCGCGAGGACGTCGCCCGCGGGCCGGTCCATCGCCGCGGCCTTGACCTCGCGCAGCCGTGCGTGCACGTACGCGTCGCACGCGGCGCGCAGCCCGTCCTTGGACCCGAAGTGGTGCAGCACCAGCGCGGGGCTCACACCGGCGTCGGCCGCGACCTGTCGCAGCCCGGCACCGAACCCCTCGTGGCCGAACCGCGCCATCGCGGCGTCCCGGATCCGGGCCCGCGCCGTCAGGTCCTCGACTGACCGCATGTTCAGCAGACTAAACGCTCGTTCAGTCCGCCACAACCCCGTCCCGCGCGACGTCGCCCAGCCACCCCTGCGCCCCCCGACGCGCGGTGGGGCCGCGGCCGGACCCACCCCCGGCGCGGGTGGAGGACGGGTGGTCGGGGGTGTCGGTGGGGGCACGTAGCCTGCGGGTCGTGAGCCAGACGACCGCCCGCCGTGCCCGGACCGGGACCGACCGCGCCACCGACCGCCCCGGCTTCCGCTGCACGGAGTGCGGGTGGACGACGGCCAAGTGGGTCGGCCGGTGCGGCGAGTGCCAGGAGTGGGGTTCGGTCGTCGAGGACGCGGGCCCCGGCTCGGGCGGGCCCCGGACCGTGGCCGTCGCGCCGACGCGGAACCCGGCGCGGCCGATCGAGGAGATCGACGTCGAGGCGGCGGCGGCCCGGCCGACGGGCGTCGAGGAGCTGGACCGCGTGCTCGGCGGCGGCCTCGTGCCCGGCGCCGTGGTGCTGCTCGCGGGCGAGCCCGGCGTCGGCAAGTCGACGCTGCTGCTGGACGTCGCCGCGCGGGCCGCGCGCACGGGCCGTCGGGTCCTCTACGTCACCGGTGAGGAGTCAGCCGCCCAGGTGCGCCTGCGCGCCGGGCGCATCCACGCGCTCGCACCGACGCTGCTGCTCGCCTCCGAGACGGACCTGGGGACCGTCCTGGGACACGTCGAGACCGTCGACCCCGACCTGCTCGTCCTCGACTCGGTGCAGACGTTCACGTCGGCGCAGGTCGAGGGCGCACCGGGTGGGGTGTCGCAGGTCCGCGAGGTGACGGCCACGCTGATCGCCGCCGCCAAGTCGCGCGCCCTGCCGGTCGTGCTCGTCGGGCACGTCACCAAGGACGGCTCGGTCGCCGGACCGCGCACGCTCGAGCACCTGGTCGACGTGGTGTGCCAGTTCGAGGGTGAGCGCCACTCGCGGCTGCGGCTGCTGCGCGCCACCAAGAACAGGTACGGGCCGACGGACGAGGTCGGCTGCTTCGACCTGTCCGAGCGCGGGATCGTCGGGCTCGCGGACCCGTCCGGGCTGTTCACGTCGCGCCTCATGAGCGACGTCCCCGGCACCTGCCTCACCGTCACGCTCGAGGGGCGGCGCCCGCTAGCCGCCGAGGTGCAGGCCCTCGTCGCGCCGAGCGTCGTGCCGAACCCGCGGCGCACCACCAGCGGTGTCGACGGCAGCCGCCTGGCGATGGTCCTGGCGGTGCTGCAGCGGCGGCTCGGTGCGCGCCTCGCGGACCAGGACGTGTACGTGTCGACCGTCGGAGGGGCCCGGGTCGTCGAGCCCGCCGCGGACCTCGCGCTCGCGCTCGCCGCCGTCAGCGGGAGGGAGAACGTGCCCGTGCACGCGGGGCTCGTCGCGATCGGCGAGGTCGGCCTCGCCGGGGAGATCCGCCCCGTCGCCGGGGTGGGCCGCCGTCTGGCCGAGGCCGCGCGGCTCGGGTGCACACGCGCGGTCGTGCCGGCCGGCACCCTCGACGAGGTCGCCGTCCCCGACGGGCTGCGGGTCGTCGAGGCCCCCGACCTCGCCGCTGCGGTGCTGGCCGGGCTCGCCCCGTCCGGCGACTCGTGAACGTCCTCTCGGACAACACGTCACGCCACCGATACGATTCCTCCGTGCCGCACCCGCACCACCAGGACGACCTGCTGAGGTCCACGCTCGCCGCCGTCGCGCCCGGATCCGAGCTCCGCGACGGACTCGAGCGGATCCTGCGCGGCCGCACGGGCGCGCTCATCGTGCTCGGCATGGACCCGACCGTCGAGTCCCTGTGCTCCGGGGGGTTCGTGCTCGACGTCGAGTTCTCCGCCACCCGCCTGCGCGAGCTGGCGAAGATGGACGGCGCCGTGGTCATCGACCCCGTCCGCGACCGGATCGTGCGCGCGGCCGTCCAGCTGCTGCCCGACCCGTCGATCCAGACGTCCGAGTCCGGGACGCGGCACCGCACCGCGGAGCGCGTCGCCAAGCAGACCGGCCTGCCCGTCATCTCGGTGTCCGCGTCGATGCGGATCGTCGCGCTGTACGTCGGGGCCCAGCGGTACGTCCTCGAGGACTCCACCACGATCCTGTCCCGCGCCAACCAGGCGCTCGCCACGCTCGAGCGCTACAAGGCCCGCCTGGACGAGGTCAGCGGCACCCTCTCGGCCCTCGAGATCGAGGACCTCGTCACGGTGCGCGACGTCTCCGCGGTCGTGCAGCGCCTCGAGATGGTGCGGCGCATCTCCGACGAGATCGCCGGCTACGTCGTCGAGCTCGGCACCGACGGGCGGCTCCTCACCCTCCAGCTCGACGAGCTCGTCGGCGGTGTCGGCACCGAGCGCGAGCTCGTCATCCGCGACTACGTCGACGGCACGCGCCGCACGGCCGAGACCGTGCCCGACGCGCTGGCCGAGCTGGACTCCACCGAGCTGCTCGACATCGCCCACATCGCCCGCGTGCTGGGGCTGCCGGGCGGGGGCGAGGCCCTCGACGCCGCGGTCGGCCCGCGGGGCTACCGCCTGCTGTCGAAGGTGCCGCGGCTGCCCGTGCCGGTCGTCGACCGGCTCGTCGGGCACTTCGGCGGACTGCAGAAGCTGCTGGCCGCGACGATCGACGACCTCATGGCCGTCGACGGCGTCGGTGAGCAGCGCGCCCGCTCGGTGCGCGAGGGGCTGTCCCGCCTCGCGGAGTCGAGCATCCTCGAGCGCTACGTCTGACCCGGCCGCCCGAGGCGGGCACCCGCTGACGCCCTGACGCTCAGCCGAGCCCGAAGACGGCCGCGGGCGAGGAGGCTCCCGCCGCCTGGACGGAGACGGAGTACGTCCCGGCGCCCGGCGTCGGCAGACCGTCGGCGCAGCCCGGCGCGGAACGCTCCCGCGGCCACGCGAGCTGCGTGACGTCGGCCTGGCCCCCGGCGAGCAGCAGCATCCGCTCGGGCGCGTCGGCGGGGGTGCAGTCCCGGCTCGACCACACGCGGTCCTCACCCGAGGTGATGACGATCTCGCGCTGGGTGTCGCCGACGTCGACGAGGCACGGCTCCGCGCCCGAGTTGGTCACGGCGACCTCGAAGGTGGGGTCGGTGCCCGCGGGGAACGCCTCCGCTCCGGGTGTGACCGCGAGCGCGAGCTGCTCGGGCGCGCAGTGCGGCACGCCCGTCTCGTTCTCGGGGGTGGGCTCCGCGCTCGGGACGGGCGCCTGCGGCGTGGGCGGCGCGGCGACCGGCGCGTCGTCGCCACCGCGGCCCGTCAACCACACCACGAGCAGGACGACGAGCAGCAGCGGCAGCCCGAGCACGACGAACCGACGGATCCAGAAGACCCGGGCCGGCGGGCGCGGCGGGGCCGTCGGCCGTGCGGGCCGAGGTCCCCGACCCGTCGGGGGCGTCCGGTCGTTCATGCGTGACCTCCGTGTGGGGCGGCCGCGGGCGGTGCGGTGCGCCGCCCACGGTACGAGCCCCGTGCCGCCCGTGCCCGCCCGACGCGCGCGTCCGGCGTGCAC